>NZ_JBHWBS010000013.1:62854-97919 GCF_042735655.1 Streptomyces sp. NPDC059567
TTCACGGCGTTTCGGGTTAACGCCTCCGCCGTCACGGTTAGCGCCGGTTTCTGCGCGTATTTGTGCCATTCACCCCCGGAACCTTCCCGGTTCCGGGGTTCATGGCCTCCCCCGTGCCGAACCGAAACAAATGCAGTTGAAGGAATAGTCCGTGCAGTTCCGCCAAAAGGCACTTTCCAAGCTGCAATCGCCCGAAGAACTCGACGTCCCCGTACGCTTCGCGCGCCCGCAGGGCCGCCTGGTGCTGGTCGTCACGGTCGTCGTCATGGCGATCGCGGGTTTCTGGGCTCTCACCGGCACGGTGTCGTCCAAGCTGAGCGCGCCCGGCATCCTCACCCGGGCCGAGGGCAGTTACCTGCTGCAGAGCCCGGTCGCCGGACAGGTGACCGACGTCCTCGTCGAGGAGGGCACCTCCGTGTCCGCCGGGACGGCGCTCCTCACCGTCCGTACGGAACAGGGCGACCGGCCCGTGCGCGCGGTCGCCGACGGTCGGGTGACCACACTCTTCGCCAGGATGGGTTCGGTCGTCACGACCGGCGCCGACGTGGCGACGGTGGAGCGGGTGACGCGTCCCGACGATCCGCTGGTGGCGATGGTCTACGTACCCGGCGACAGCGCGTCGACGATCCAGGTGGGCGCCGCGGTCGACCTGAACGTCCAGTCCGTCCCCCGGAGCCGGTTCGGAGTGCTGCGCGGCCGTGTGAAGGCGGTGGGCCGCGCACCCCAGACGCAGGCGCAGATCGGCAACTTCCTCGGCGACAGCGGGCTCGCCGCCCAGTTCTCCCGGCAGGGCAATCCGATCGCGGTGCTCGTGACGCTGGAGCGTTCCACCGCGACCAAGTCCGGCTACGCCTGGTCCTCCGCGGACGGTCCCCCGACCACCATCGACTCCGGTACGCCGGTCACCGGCGCCGTGCATCTCTCCGCGCAGCGCCCCGTCGACTGGCTGCTGCCGTGAGCGCCCGCAGGGAGACGGCCCAGGAGTCCGAGGGGACCCGGGCCCGCTCACGTTCGCGCTCCTCGGCCCGTCGGCTTCCGCCCGCCGAGCGCCGTCGCCGACCCACCCCCAAGGGCAGGAAGCCCCGGACCGTCCGCACCCCCACCGTGCTCCAGATGGAGGCCGTGGAGTGCGGCGCCGCCGCCCTCGCCATGGTGCTCGGCCACTTCGCCCGCTTCGTGCCCCTGGAGGAGCTGCGCATCGCCTGCGGCGTCTCCCGTGACGGCTCCCGGGCGAGCAACCTCCTGAAGGCGGCGCGTGGTTACGGGCTCCAGGCCAAGGGGATGCAGATGGACCTGGCCGCGCTGGCCGAGGTCAGCGCTCCGGCCATCCTGTTCTGGGAGTTCAACCACTACGTCGTCTACGACGGCATGGGCCGGCGCTTCGGCCGCAGGGGCGTGTACGTCAACGACCCCGGCAAGGGTCGCCGGTTCGTCCCCATGGACGAGTTCGACACCAGTTTCACCGGCATCGTCCTCACCTTCGAACCCGGTGCCGGCTTCCGCCGCGGCGGTCGCAAGCCGGGCGTCATGAGCGCCATGCCCGCCCGCCTGCGCGGTACGGCGGGCACGATGGCCGCCGCCGTGATCTCCAGCCTGCTGCTGGTGGCCGTCGGCGCGTGGGTGCCCGCGCTGAGCCGTACGTACATCGACATGTTCCTCATCGGGAGCCAGACCTCCCTGCTGGGCGTCCTCTTCGTGGCGATGGCGACCACCCTCGTCCTCACCGCGACGCTCACCGCGGTGCAGCAGGCCAATCTGCTGCGCGGCCGGATCATCTCCTCGACCCTGGGCAGCGCCCGCTTCCTACGGCACCTGCTCAGGCTGCCCATCAGCTTCTACTCCCAGCGCAACCCGGCCGACCTGGTGCAGCGCCTGCAGTCCAACGACGCGGTGGCCGAGACCCTCGCCCGCGACCTGGCCGCGGCGGGCGTGGACGCCGTCGTCGTGATGCTCTACGCGGTGCTGCTGTGGACGTACGACCCGCAGCTCACGGTCGTCGGTGTGCTGATCGCCCTGCTCAACGTGGTGGCCATGCGGGTCGTGATCCACCTGCGGGCCACCAACACCCAGAAGCTGCGCGCCGAGAGCGCCCGGCTGACCAACACCTCGTACAGCGGACTTCAGCTCATCGAGACGATGAAGGCCACCGGCGGCGAGAACGGCTTCTTCCGCCGCTGGGCCGGGCAGCACGCGATCACGCTCGACGTCCAGCAGCGGCTCGGGATGCCCAGCGCGTGGCTGGCGGTCGTCGCCCCCACCCTGGCCGCGCTCAACAGCGCGCTGATCCTGATGATCGGCGGTCTGCGGGCGGTGGAAGGCCATCTCTCCGTGGGTCTGCTCGTCGCCTTCCAGGCCCTGGTGACCAGCTTCACCGCGCCGATCACCCGTCTCAACGGCGTGGCCGGTCGGATCCAGGACTTCGCCGCCGACGTCGCCCGCCTCAAGGACGTGGAGAACTTCCCCGTCGATCCGCTCTACACACGGCGCGAGCCGGCCGCCCGCACCCGCCGGCTCAAGGGCCATGTGGAGCTGGACGACATCACCTTCGGCTACAGCCCGCTGGACGCCCCGCTGCTCAAGGGCTTCTCGCTCTCGGTCGGCCCCGGTCAGCAGGTCGCGCTGGTCGGCGGCTCCGGCAGTGGCAAGTCCACCGTCTCCCGGCTGATCTCCGGCCTCTACGCCCCGTGGGAGGGCGCCATCCGCATCGACGGGATGCGGCTGGAGGACATCCCGCGCAGCGCGCTGGCCGCCTCGGTCTCCTTCGTCGACCAGGACGTCTTCCTCTTCGAGGGCACCGTCCGCGACAACGTCGCGCTGTGGGACCCCTCCGTCCCGGACGAGGCCGTGGTCGCCGCCCTGGAGGACGCCGCCGTGTACGACGTGGTCGCCCGGCGTCCCGGTGGCATCCACAGCCGCGTGGAGCAGGACGGCCGCAACTTCTCCGGCGGCCAGCGCCAGCGTCTGGAGATCGCCAGGGCGTTGGTGCGCCGGCCCAGCGTCATGGTCCTCGACGAGGTGACCAGCGCCCTCGACGCGGCGACGGAGCAGCTCATCATCGACAACCTGCGGCGCCGCGGCTGCGCCTGCGTGGTCATCGCGCACCGGCTCAGCACGGTGCGCGACAGCGACGAGATCGTCGTGCTCGACCGGGGCACGGTCGTGGAGCGCGGACGGCACGAGTATCTGGTCGCGGCGCAGGGCCCGTACGCAGAACTGGTCAAGGAGCCCTGAGGTGACGTTCCCTCACCAGCCCACGGTCCACGACCCCCACGTGGTCCAGGACCACCACCCCGCGGTCCACGGCCACGACGCGACGGTCGCGGGCCACGACCCGGCGATCGTCGGCGGGCAGCACACCGGGGGTGTCCACGACCCCGTCGTCGCGGCGCTCGGCGGACTGGGTTCGGCCGTCGACTGCACCGGGATGCGCAGCGTCTCCCTCGAAGGCCCGCACGTGCTGTGGCTCGTCGTCGACGGCGCCATGGACCTGTTCGCCGTCGACAGCGCCCAGCTCGGCCCCTGGCACTTCCTGGGCCGGCTGGAGGCGGGCACCCTGCTGCTCGGTCCGGTCGAGGGCCCCGAACACACCCTCATCGGCCGCCCGCTGCAAGGCTGCCTCCTGCGCCGAGTCGAGCTGCGGGAGCTGTCGTTCCCCGCCGGCCAGTGGGCGGCGAATCAGTGGACCGGCGAGCAGATCCCGTACGGCGCGGTCGAACCCCAGTTGAGCCCTCTGGAGCACGCCTTCGCGCTCGGCATCGGCCGCGGTCTGCGCGTGCTGTACCAGGCACCGCTGGGCGGCCCCGCGACCACGACCGGACAGGCCGGGGCGGACGACGACATCCTCTGGATGCAGATCGTCCCCGGCAGCGTGCAGTACGGCGCGGCGTACGAGGGATACGGAGGGTACGGAGAGGACACCGCCGGCACTCTGCTCGTCGACCAGGCGATGTGGCACGGCATGGTCGACCAGCAGTACCGGCTGCTGTACGCCCTGGACACCTGGATCGAGCAGCTCGAGCGCGCCCACGAGGACCGTACGGCGGCCGGGATCGAGGCCGGCGAGGCGGCCCGTACGCAGGCCGACCAGGCGCTCCTCGACTCCATCGGCCGCTCCGGGAAGGGGTCGCGCGGTCGCGCCGGCGACGACGCGACCTACGCCGTGTGCCGGCTGGTCGCCGACGAGGCACGGATCACCCTGTCCGAACCGACCGACGCGGGCGCCGCCTCCGCCCGTCTCGACCCGGTCGAGCGCATCGCGCTCGCCTCGCGGATCCGCACCCGTGCCATCAAGCTCGGCGGCAAGTGGTGGCAGGAGTACGGCGGGCCCCTGGTCGGCTACCGCGAGGAGGACGCGACCCCGGTCGCCCTGCTCTGGCGGCGCGGCCGGTACGAGGCCGTCGACCCCGCCACCGGCGAGCGGGAGCGCATCGGCAAGGACAACGAGGAGTACTTCGAACCGCGCGCCGTCATGCTCTACCGCCCCTTGCCCGACCGGCCGCTGGGCCTGCCGTCGCTCCTGCGCTTCAGTGTGCGGGGCACCCGCACGGAGCTGCGGAGTCTGCTGTTGGGCGGGCTGGTCGCGGTCGGCCTGGGGGCGCTGGTTCCCATCGCCACCGGCAAGGTGCTGGGCGAGTACGTGCCCAACGCCGAGAACGGCCTCATCGTGCAGACCGCGCTGGCGATCCTCGCGACGAGCGTCGTGTCCGCCGCGTTCATGCTGATGCAGAACGTCTCCATCCTGCGCATGGAGGGCCGGATCGAGGCCACCTTGCAGCCCGCGGTGTGGGACCGGCTGCTGCGGCTGCCGACGAGGTTCTTCGCGGGCCGTTCCACCGGCGAACTGGCCAGTGCGGCCATGGGCATCAGCGCCATCCGCCGCGTGCTGTCCGGCATCGGCCCCGTCGTCGTCCAGGCGGGCACCGTCGGCACGATGAACCTGGCGCTGCTGCTCGTCTACAGCGTGCCGCTCGCGCTGGCCGCGCTCGCCATGCTGCTCGCCATCGCGGCCGTGTTCCTGAGCCTGGGGCTGTGGCAGCTGCGGTACCAGCGGCAGCTGATCAAGATCGGCAACAAGCTCAACAACCAGGCGTTCCAGACCCTGCGCGGCCTGCCCAAGCTGCGCGTCGCCGCGGCCGAGAGCTTCGCCTACGCCGCGTGGGCCGACGAGTTCGCCCGCACGCGTGAGCTGCAGCAGAAGGTCGGCCGCCTCAAGAACGTGGTCGCCGTCCTCAACGCGGTCTGTCTGCCGCTGTGCACCCTCGTGATGTTCATGCTGCTGGCCGGACCGGCCCGGGGCTCCATGTCCGCGAGCGAGTTCCTCACCTTCAGCACCGCCGTGACGATGATGCTGTCCTCGGTCACGCAGCTGACCGGCGCGCTCCTGTCGGCGGCCGCCGTGCAGCCGATGTTCGAGCAGGTGAAGCCGGTCTTCCGGGAGACGCCGGAGGTACGCGGCTCCAGTACCCCGCCGGGCGAGCTGAGCGGCGCCATGGAGGCGCAGAACCTCTC
The DNA here is from genome assembly GCF_042735655.1 of Streptomyces sp. NPDC059567. NCBI lineage: Bacteria > Bacillati > Actinomycetota > Actinomycetes > Kitasatosporales > Streptomycetaceae > Streptomyces > Streptomyces sp. NPDC059567. The sequence goes on from NZ_JBHWBS010000013.1 coordinate 68,363, forward strand.
CTACCGGTACTCCGACGACGGCCCGCTCGTCCTCGACGACGTCAGTTTCCGCATCCGGCCGGGCGAGTTCGTCGCCATCGTCGGGGCCAGCGGCTGCGGCAAGTCGACGCTCCTACGGCTGCTCATCGGCTTCGACAAGCCGATGTCCGGCAGTGTGCGCTACGACGGTCAGGATCTGGCGGCGCTCGACCAGGCGGCCGTGCGCCGCCAGTGCGGCGTCGTCCTGCAGAACGCCCAGCCCTTCTCGGGCTCGATCCTCGACTGCATCTGCGGCACGGAGCCGTTCCCGCTCGAGGACGCGTGGGCGGCGGCCGCGATGGCGGGTCTGGCCGAGGACATCAAGGCCATGCCGATGGGGATGCACACCATGCTGTCCGACGGCGGGGGCACCATCTCGGGCGGTCAGCGTCAGCGGCTGATGATCGCCCAGGCCCTCATCCGCAGGCCCCGCGTCCTCTTCTTCGACGAGGCCACCAGCGCGCTGGACAACGAGGCCCAGCGCGTGGTGATCGAGTCCACCCGCGCCCTGAACGCGACCCGCGTCGTGATCGCCCACCGGCTGTCCACGATCATGGACGCGGACCGCGTGATCGCCATGGCGGACGGCCGGATCGTCCAACAGGGCACGCCCGCCGAACTGCTCGCCGAGACGGGCGGCCTGTTCCACGAACTGGTCCGCCGCCAACTGCGCTGACCGGGCCCGTTCCTAGGAGCCGACCGCGAGTTCCCAGTCGAGCTCCCACAGCCGCACGGTCCCCTCCGAGTCGCCGGACAGCGCGAATCGCCCGTCGGGGTCAGCGCCACATCGTTGATCCGACCCGAGTGTCCGGTGAGGACGGACAGGCAGCGACCGGTGCCGGTGTCCCAGACCCGTACGGCGCTGTCCCGTCCGCCGGACACCGCGAAACGTCCGTCGGCGGTGAGCCGGACCACCGTCGCCTGTGCCGGTTGCTCGTCGAGGACGCGCAGGCAGTCGCCGGTGGCCGCGTCCCACAGCCGGACGGTGGGGTCGCCGTGCGAGCCGCTGGACAGGATCCGGGTGCCGTCCGCGCTCAGGCACACGGCCGCCACCGGTCCGTGGTGGCCGCTCAGGACGCGTACACACGCTCCGCTGTCCAGGTCCCACAGCCGGACCGAGCCGTCGGCCCCGCCGGAGAGCAGAAGTCGGCCGTCGGCGCTCAGCGAGAGGGCCGTGAATCCGCCGGTGTTCGTGGTGAACTTGCGGACACAGCGTCCGGTGGCCAGATCCCAGACGCGGAGCACCCGGTCCCCGGTGGCCGTGACCGCGGTCCGCGCGTCGGCGTCGAGGCACACGGCCGTCATGCGGTGGCCGTAGCCGTCGGGCAGGACGAGCGGGCTGCGGCCCGTCTCCAGGTTCCACAGCCGGGCCGGTACGCCCTGGTCGCGGCTCGACAGCGCCCATCGGCCGTCGTCACTGACCTCGCCCCACCGCTTGTCACGCCAGCCGTCGAGCCGACGCCGCCGCAGCGTCTCTCCGGTACCGACGTGCCACACCCACACCTCGTCGTCCACGACCGCGGTCACCCGCTGTCCGTCGCCGCTCAGTCGGAGGAGTCCGACCGTGCGCGCCGGCCCGGGATTGGGCAGGGGGATGCTTCGCGGACAGCTGCCGTCGGTCAGGTCCCAGAGGCGTACGGCGCCGTCGGCGTCGGCCGAGACGGCGAACCGCCCGTCGGCGTGGGCGTCGACCGCGTTACCGGGGCGTACGACGTGCCACTCCCCTGATTCGGACATATCGTTCGTTCCGTTGGTCTGTCCCCCTGGAGGTACGAGTGTCTGAGCTCATCGTCATCGGATACGACGACCCTGAGGTCGCGCAGAACGCCTTCGCGACGGTCCAGGACCTCCAGCGCGATTACGTGGTCCATCTGAACGGCCTCGCGGTGGTCTCCGTGGACGCGGACGGCGATACGCACGTGGACACGACGAGCCGCATCGTGGGCGCGTCCGCCACGTCCGGGGCGGTGTGGGGCGCGATCTTCGGCCTGCTCTTCATGCTGCCCGGGGTCGGACTGCTGACCGGCGCGGCGGTCGGCGGGCTGATCGGCAAGCTGAGCAAGTCCGGTCTCGACGACCGGTTCCGGCAGCAGGTGAAGAACCTGCTGAAGCCGGGTTCGGCGGCCGTGGTGATCATGGCGTCGAAGCTCACGGACGACAAGTTCACGGTGGCCATGCAGCCGCACGGCGGCACGGTCCTGAAGACCTCGCTGAGCGACGCGGACGAGAAGGAACTGGCCGAGCAGCTCGCCGGCCCCCAGTAGCGGCCGGCCCGCCGGGCCCGCCCCGTCGTGGAGGCGGGCCCCCGGCGTGTCAGAAGTCGACGGCGTCGCGGATCAGAGGACAGGTCATGCAGTGCCCGCCACCGCGTCCCCGGCCGAGTTCCGCACCGACGATCGTGATGACCTCGACGCCCGCCTTGCGCAGCAGCGTGTTGGTCTGGGTGTTGCGGTCGTACGTGAACACGACGCCGGGTTCGAGGGCGACGGCGTTGTTGCCGCTGTCCCACTGCTGGCGTTCGGAGGCGTACACGTCGCCGCCTGTCTCGATCACCCGGAGCCCGGGCAGGCCGAGTGCCTTGGCGACGACGTCGACGAAGGGCGCGGTGCCCTCGTCGGTGACCTCGACGCCGGGGGCCTTGTCGCCGGGCCGCAGGGAGAAGGTGTGGACCGCGTCCATGATCTTCGGGTGGAGGGTGACGATGTCGCGGTCGGCGAAGGTGAAGACGGTGTCGAGGTGCATCGCGGAGCGCAGCTTCGGCATCCCGGCGACGACGACGTGGGTGGCGGCGCCGTCGGCGAAGAGGGAGGCGGCGACCTGGGTGATGGCCTGGCGTGAGGTGCGTTCGCTCATGCCCATGAGGACGACGCCGTTGCCGACGGGCATGATGTCGCCGCCCTCGAAGGTGGCCTGGCCCCAGTCCTGTTCCGGGTCGCCCCACCAGACGGTGGCGTCCTTGAAGTCGGGGTGGAAGGTGTAGACGGCCTTCATCAGGAGGGTCTCGCCGTGGCGCGCGGGCCAGTACAGCGGGTTGAGGGTGACCCCTCCGTACAGCCAGCAGGTGGTGTCGCGGGTGTAGAGGGTGTTGGGCAGCGGCGGCATCAGGTACTCGCGCACCCCGGTCGCCTCCCGGGCGAGGGCGACGTACCCCGAGCGGAACTCGTCGGGCAGATCGGTGGTCGACAGGCCCCCGACGAGGTACTCGGCCAGCCTGCGCGGGGCGAGGGAGTCGAGGAAGGCGCGGGTGTCGTCGAGGAGGCCGAGGCCGACCTCGTTCGCGATGATCTTCCGGTCGAGCAGCCAGGCCTTCGCCTCGGGGATCGCCATCGTCTCGGTGAGCAGATCGTGCAGTTCGACGACCTCGACGCCGCGCTGGGTCAGCTTGTTGACGAAGTCGGCGTGGTCGCGCTGGGCGTTCTCCACCCACATCACGTCGTCGAAGAGCAGGTCGTCGGCGTTGGTCGGGGTCAGTCGGCGGTGGGCGAGGCCGGGCGAGCAGACCAGGACCTTGCGGAGCCTTCCCACCTCGGAGTGGACACCGAGGCTGCGCGGGGAGGGGGTGGTGTCGTTGCCCGTCATGATGCGTGCGCCTTTCCGGAGGAAGCTGCGGGTGCGGGTACATGGGTGGGGCGACCGGTCAGAGCTCGATCCAGCCGGCGGCGAGAGTGGCGATGCCGACGCCGGCACCGACGATGGAAACGGCACAGAGGGCGGCCTCGGCCGGGGAGAACGGGCGCCGGTTCTGTTCGCGACGGGCCTTGACGAACAGGAACGTGGACGGCGCGTACAGGATGAAGGAGACGAGGACGAACTTGAGCCCGGCCGCGAAGAGGAGGAAGGCCGTGTAGACCGTGGCCAGAACGGCCACGACCAGCTCCCGCCTCGTGCTCCGCCCCACGACCTTCTCCCGCTGCGGCAGCAGCGCGATCTTCACGGCGAACGCGGCGGCCAGCAGGAACGGGATGAGGCTGAGCGCGCTGGTCAGGTCGAGGGCGAAGTTGAACGCGTCGTCGGAGAAGGCGGTGACGACGAGCACGATCTGGCTCAGGGAGGTGGTCATCAGCAGCGCGGGTGCGGGTACGTCGTCGCCGATGGAGCGCCCCAGGAAGCGGGGCATGTCCTTGTCCTTGGCGGCGACGAAGAGCACCTCGGCGGCCATCAGGGTCCAGGCGAGATAGGCGCCGAGCACGGAGATGATGAGGCCGACGCTGACGAAGACCTTGCCCCAGGTGCCGACAGCGGCCTCCAGGACCCCGGCCATCGACGGCTGGCGCAGCTCGGCGATCTCGCTCATCGGGAGGATTCCGTACGACACGATGGTGACCGAGGCGAAGATCGCGAAGACGCTGAGGAAGCCGAGGACGGTGGCCCGCCCGACGTCCTCCCTGCGCTTGGCATGCCGGGAGTAGACGCTGGCGCCCTCGACCCCGAGGAAGACGAAGACGGTGGCGAGCATCGTCCCGCGGACCTGGTTGAACAGGGAGCCGGCGTAGTCGGCGCCGCCGAAGTTGTCGGCGAACACGGACGGTTCGAAACAGACGAGCGCCAGGATGATGAAGACGATGATGGGCACGAGCTTGGCGACGGTCACGATCCTGTTGATCGCGGTCGCCTCCTTCACGCCTCGCCGGATGAGGAGGAAGAAGGCCCACAGGCCGACGGAGGAGAGGACGATCGCGAGGGCGGTGTCACCGTCGCCCAGCGCGGGGGCGATCGCGCCGATCGTCGACATGATGAGCACCCAGTACGTCACGTTCCCCACGCACGCGCTCGCCCAGTAGCCGAAGGCCGAGAAGAAGCCCAGGTACTCGCCGAAGCCCGCCTTCGCGTACGCGTACACACCCGCGTCCAGGTCCGGTCGGCGCACCGCGAGCGTCTGGAAGACGAAGGCGAGCATCAGCATGCCCACACCGGCGATCGCCCAGGCGATGAGCGCCCCCGCGACCCCTGTCTCCTGCGCGAACCGTCTCGGCAGCGAGAACACGCCGGCGCCGACCATGGACCCGACGACCATCGCGGTCAGCGTGAGGAGGGTCAGCTTGGCGACGGGTGGGGATCCGCCGCCTGGGGAATCCGTGCTCGTGTCCGCACTTCTCATTGCCCACATCCTTCATGGACGGGTTGGTTCGAGCACTCCGGTTGGTGCGATCGGGGGACGACGGCGCACGGCCTCCCGCTCCCTCTCGAAGCGGCACGGTGGCCTAGAGTTCCCCTGTGCCGTCGTACAGCATTGGGCAGGCAGCGCAGCTGCTCGGAGTCAGTTCGGAGACCGTTCGCCGGTGGGCCGACGGTGGGCGGCTGCGTGTGGACCGGGACGGCGCGGGCAACCGGGTGATCGACGGGGTGAGTCTGGCCGCCTTCGCCAAGGAGCGGGGCTCCGGGGTGTACGCGGTGGCGGACGAGGAGGTCTCCACGTCCGTGCGCAACTCGTTCGTGGGGATCGTGACCTCGGTCCGGGTCGATGACGTGGCCGCGCTCGTGGAGGTCCAGTCCGGTCCGCATCGGCTGGTGTCGCTCGTGACGCGGGAGTCCGTCGAGGAGCTCGATCTCGACGTCGGGGTCACCGTCACCGCACGGGTGAAGTCGACGAACGTCCATGTCGACCTGCGCTGACCGCGCCATCACACCTTCCGCCGCGCCAGGTAGACGCCGGTCGTCGCGGCGAGCACCGTGACGCAGGCGGTGAAGATCAGCCCGGCGGCGTCCAGGCCCACCCACATCGTCAACGCCCCCACGCCCACCACCGGCAGGGAGATGCCCGTGTAGGCGACGACGAAGAACGAGGAGATCGTCGCCGCCCGGTGAGCGGGCGGGGCCGCGTCGCCGACGGCGGTGAGGCCGGCTCGGAAGGAAAGGCCCTGGCCGAGCCCGCCGCAGGCCGCGCCGGCCACCAGGAGGGGCAGCGCCTCCGCCCAGAGGGAGGCGCCGACGAGCAGGAGGCCGAGCACCAGGACCAGGCAGCCCAACGGCAGCGCGGCGCTCACCGGCAGCTTCCCGGTCAGCGACTGACCCACCGTCGAGGCGAGGAAGACCGAGAAGACCACGACGCCGGAGACCGCCAGGTTGGTGATGTCGAGGGTCTGGGCGACGAAGCTCGGCGCCACCGCGGTGAACAGGCCGAGGAGCGAGAACCCGGCGAAGGCCGCGAGCGCCGAGGGGGTGAAGACACCGCGTACCTGGGGCGGAACGTACAGGCCCGGCGGCCGGGGCCGGGTCCGCAGACGGGCGTGGGCGACCGTCTCCGGCAGGAACAGGACGATGACGCAGGCCACGCAGACCAGCCCGAGGTGGACCAGGAACGGCAGCGTGAGCGGCATCGGCGCGTACTCGGCCAGCAGGCCGGACAGCAGAGGGCCGCAGCCGAGGCCGCCCATGTTCGCGGCGGTCGCCGCGAAGCCCGCGCGTGACTTCCGCTCCGGTCTCGCCAGCTCCAGCACGGTGACCGTGCCCGCCCCGCTCAGCAGCCCCGCGGAGAAGCCCGACAGCAGCCGCCCGGCGAAGAGGAACGGCAGACCGCCCTCCAGGAGGAAGCACCCCGCGCTCGCCGCCGCCAGGCCCAAGGCGCAGAACAGGACGGGGCGGCGCCCCGCCTCGTCCGAGTAGTTGCCGACCAGCAGCAGCGTGGCGATCACCCCCACCGCGTAACTGGCGAAGATCACCGTCACCATCAGCTCGGAGAAGCCGATTTCCTCGCGGTACAGCCCGTACAGCGGTGTGGGCAGCGTCGTACCGGCCATGCCGATGGCGAAGACCGCCGCCGCCGACTTGTAGCCCGGGCGGCTCCCGCGGCGCGAGGTGGTCGTCGTCATGAGGTGCTCACCCCGCCCCGTGCCAGCGCGAACACACCGAAGACGATCAGGCCGACTCCGAGCAGCTCCGGCAGGAGCCACCACCCGCCCCGTACGTGTTCCTCGTACAGCAGCACTCCCAGCATGAGACTCACCGTGGCGTCCCCCAGGGTCAGGGCCGGTTGCGAGGCGACGAGCGGCCCGCCCTGCATGGCGTGTTCGAGCAGCAGAAGGGCGGCGATCCCGGTCAGGCAGAAGGCGTAGGTCTGCCAGGTCGTCAGGAACGCGCCCAGGCCACCGTCGTCGAGGATGTGCATGGCCGCCTTCATCAGGGCCGCGGTGAGCGCGTAACAGATCGCCGTGGCGGCGCCCAGGCATCCGGCGCGGGCGCGGCCGGGTGGCTTGCGCAGACCGGCCGCCGCGAGCACCAGCACCGCGGCGCAGCTCACCGCGAGCGCCGGAATCCAGCGCTCCAACTCCACATGCGTACGGTTCCCGCTGGGCGAGGCCGCCACGAGCGCGATGCCGAGCCCCACCACCACCCCTGCCACGGCCGGCCAGAGCGCCTTGGGCAGCCGCTCCCGTGTCATCAGCGTGGCGATCAGCAGTGCGAGCGGCAGTTCGAGCACGAACAGCGGCTGTACGAGCGACAGCGGGCCGGTCGCCAGCGCCGCCGCCTGCCCGACCCCGGCCGCGATCACCGCGAAGATGCCGGCCAGCCACAGCGGCCGCCGCAACAGATCGAGGATCAGTCCGGGCCGGAAGGAATCGGACTGGGGGACGGTGAGCGCGGCCCGGCGTTGAAGCACCGTGGCGAGCGCGTTGCTGAACGCGGCGAACGTCGCGAACACGACCGGCAGGACGATGCCCATCCCCCGATACTCACCGGCAGGGGCCGACGGCCGCCGTGACGACACCGGCCGGGGCCGGGCGTTCTCCCCGTATTCGCCCGTCCGGACGCCCCGGCCCCCGAACTCGGGCGAATGTCGGGGCGCGGGCGTGGCCCGCCGCGTTCCCGGTGGTACGTCGTTGGCCATGCAGCAAGGCACACCACCGACGGTGGTTCCGTTCCTCCGCACCGCCGCCGCCTACGCATGGCGTCTGCTCGTCGTCGGAGCCGCGGTGTACAGCCTGTTCGCGCTGCTCGGACGCTTCCACGAGATCGGCGTGGCGGTGTTCCTCGGTCTGGTGATCACCGCTCTGCTGCGCCCGGTCGCCGATCTGGCCGCCCGCGGGCTGCCCCGCCCGCTGGCGGTCGCCCTGACCCTCCTCGGCAGCATCGCGCTCGTCCTCGGCGTGCTCGCATTGGTCGGCGAGGCCGTGGAGGGCGAGCGGACGACGCTGGTGCGCGAGTTCCGGGACGGCGTCGAACGGATCGAGTCCTGGCTGGAGCAGCCGCCGTTCCGGCTGAACCCCGATGCCCTCTCGAACGTGCAGGCAAAGATCGAGCAGTATCTGTCGAGCCACCGCTCGACACTGATCAGCAGGGCGCTGAGCGGAGCACATCACCTGGTGGCCGTGCTCACCACACTCGCCCTGGCGCTGTTCTGCTCGGTGTTCTTCATCCACTCGGGAGACCGTCAGTGGACCTGGCTCCAGAAGCAGTTGCCGCGGTCGGTACGGGGCCGCGTCGCGATCGGCGGCAGCGCGGCCTGGCGCACCTTCACCGGCTACACCCACGGGATCGTGCTGGTGGCGGCGGTGAACGCGACCCTCGTCGGTCTCGCGCTCTGGCTCCTCGGGGTCCCGCTGGCCGTCCCGCTCGCCCTGCTGGAGTTCATGGCCGCCTTCGTCCCGCTGATCGGGTCGCCGGTCGCGCTCGCGGTCGCCGCGATCGTCGCACTCGCCTCGCAGGGCCCGGTGGTGGCGGCGATCGTGGTCGGCCTGATCGTGGTCATCGGCCAGATCGAGGGGCATCTGCTGCACCCGCTCGTCATGAGCTGGGCGGTGCGACTGCACCCCCTGGTGGTCGCGATCTCGGTGATCGCGGGGACGATCGCGGCGGGCATCGTGGGTGCGGTGGTGGCCGTGCCGCTGGTGTCGGTGATCTGGTCGGTCCGCACGGCGCTCCGCGAGGCGCACGAACCGGAGAACGACTGAGCCTTCGCACGGCAGGGCCCGGGCCCACGGCTCCTGCGGTCCGGAGGGCGCATGGACGGCACCGGTTTGGATAGGGTGCCGGACGACAACGGGGTTCTGTGTGGGAGATACGAGTTGATGAGCGGTCAGCAGCCCGGCCATGGCGACGCGTCACGGATTTTCCAGCCGCTGGCCGGGGACGACCCGACCACCGTCGCGGGCTACCGCCTGGCCGCCAGGCTCGGCGCCGGCGGCATGGGCAAGGTGTACCTGTCGTACACGCCCGGCGGGCGAGCGGTCGCCATCAAGGTGATCCGGTCGGAGTTCGGTGACGATCCCGAGTTCCGGCGCCGGTTCGCGCAGGAGGTGAAGTCGGCGCAGCGGGTGCAGGGGCTGTTCACCGCGCCCGTCATCGACGCCGACACCGACGGCCAACGGCCCTGGCTCGCGACCGCGTACGTGCCCGGGCCCTCGCTCGCCGACGCCGTCGTCGCCCACGGGGCACTGCCCGTGGAGACGGTCCTGCTGCTCGTCGCCGGCATGGCCGAGGCCCTGCACGTCATCCATGGCGCGGGCATCGTGCACCGGGACCTCAAGCCGTCGAACGTCCTGCTCGCCGCCGACGGCCCCCGCGTCATCGACTTCGGCATCGCCTACGCCGCCGACGCGACCTCGCTCACCGGCAGCGGCGTCACCATCGGCACGCCGACGTTCATGGCTCCCGAGCAGGCGGAGGGCGGCCGGATCACCCCGGCCACCGACATCTTCGCGCTCGGCCAGGTCGCGGCGTACGCCGCGACGGGGGTACCGGCGTTCGGCGAGGGGACCTCGCACGGCGTCCTGTACCGGATCGTCCATCAGGAGCCGGATCTCAGCGCGGTGCCCGAGCGGTTGAGGGAGCTGGTCGGCCGCGCGCTCGCCAAGGACCCCGCAGCGAGGCCGTCGATCGCCGAGATCATCAGCCTGTGCCAGGCCGCGAACGCCGAGACGGTGCTGCGCCGCCCCGAGGACTGGCTGCCGGGCACGGTGGCCGCCGACATCACCGTACGTACGGCTGCTCCCGCCCCTGCCGCCGACCGGACTCCGCCGCCTCCGGGCTACACCCCCACGGCACCGGCCACGCCGCCGCCCACGGGCTACACCCCCACGGCGCATGCCGCTCCGGCCCCCGGCTACAGCCCCACCGCGCACGCCACCCCGCCGCCGACGGGCTACGCCCGGACGGGGCATGCCACCCCGGCCCCCGGCGTTCCCGGGCCGGTCCCGGCACCGACCCCGGCTCCCGGGTACGCCTACGCGCCGACGCACACCGGCCCGCACGCCACGCCGTTCCCCGGCGCGCCCCTGCCGCCCGGGCCGCGTCCGCCGGCGGCGCGCAAGCGGGGTCCGGTCGTCGCCCTCGCCGCCGCGCTGGTCTTCGGCATCGCCGCGGGTGGCACGGCGTACGTGCTGCTCAAGGAGAAGGGCCAGGCGACGAAGAGCAGCGGTTCGACGCAGGGCGGCAGCTCCTCGCAGGGCGGGCAGGGCGGCGCGACCACGGACGCCGGCGCCAAGCCGAGCTCCGAGCCCAGCACCAAGCCGGAGCCGAAGCCCTCCGACTTCAAGGGCATCAACCTCACCGCCGGGTACCACCTGACGCTCGGGGACGAGACCGTCCGGCCGCAGGACGGCGAGGACGGCGGGTACGAACTCTCCTACGACACCGGTGGCTATCTGGACGCCGAGAGCTCGGGCGGAAGCCTCGTCCTGCTCGACCCCGGCCAGGAGGGGTCGCTCGCCGTCTGCCGCGCGGACACCCGCTTCACCGAGAACGTCGATGTGAAGATGCTGTCGCCCGGGCGGCAGGTCTGCGTCACGACGGGCACGGGACACATGGGCCTCGTCACGGTCCGGGGCTTCTCGGCCGAGGACTCCCCCAGCAAGTACATGACCCTGGACCTGACGGTGTGGCGCAACGCCGCCCAGACCTCGGGCTGAGGTCTCAGTCGGTGTTCCCCGCCGCGTCGACCAGCTCCGCCAGGGCCGTGGCGAGTGCGTCGAGGCCCGGCCCGGCGGGGCCGCCCGGCTCCTTCATGTAGACGTCGCGGCGGATCTCGACCATCAGCGCGCTCACGCGCGTGTCCCGGCCGTAGTGCTCCAGCGGCACGTACGTTCCCGCGAAGGGGCTGTCCGTCCCGACCCCGCCGAAGCCCCGGAACGCCGCCCGCGCCGCCGCGAGGAGCGCGGGCGGTGTGTGGTGGCGGTCCGTACCGAGGCAGATGGGCGGGCGGGGACCCGCACCGTGCAGTTCGTACGGCAGGGGCTCGGTCGGGTACGAGTGCACGTCGATGATCACGGCGCGGCCCACCGTGGTCAGCCGATCGGCGACGGCGGCGGTCATGGCCCGCGCGTAGGGCTCGAAGTACCGGTCCAGGAGCGGGCGCGCGTCGAGGCCGGCCGGCCGCAGCTCTGCGCGGTGCGTGGTCCGTGTGTACACCGCGCCCATCCCGACGGCGATCATCTCCTCCCGCTCGTCGGGGAAGCGCTCGGGGTCGACGACCAGCCGCGAGAGCCGGTTCACGAACCGCCAGGGGGTCGTGGCGGCGGCTCCGGCGGCCAGGTCGGCGATCCGCTCGGTGTGGGAGTCGGTGATGTGGTCCAGTTCGCGCGCGAGCTCCTCGTCGTCGAGCACGATGCCGTCGCGCACGTCCGGGGGCAGTTCGCGCGAGGAGTGCGGCACATGGAGGAGTACCGGGGAGTCCGGCGCTCCGGGGAGGAGCTGGAAGGAGGGCGGTGCGTCGGTCATGGGCGGTCCTTCGCTGTACGGCGTCGATGGCTGGTGACGTGTGGCTCGTGTCTTTCGACACCAGCATGATCAACGGCATGCGGGGAGGGGCGTCCTGGCTGAAATAGAATGGCCGTGTGACCGAGAATCTTCCGCCGTGCCCCCGATGTTCCAGTGCGTACACCTATGAGATGGGCGCGCTTCTGGTCTGCCCGGAGTGCGGCCACGAGTGGTCCGCCTCCGCCGACTCCGCCTCGGGCGCCGCCGGCGGCGAGAAGGTGATCAAGGACGCGGTCGGCAATGTGCTCGCCGACGGCGACACCGTCACCGTGGTCAGGACGCTGAAGGTCAAGGGCAGCCCGAGCGGCATCAAGGCGGGCACCAAGGTGCGCAACATCCGTCTGGTGGACGGCGTGGACGGGCATGACATCGACTGCAAGGTCGACGGGTTCGGCCCGATGCAGCTCAAGTCGAGTGTGGTCAAGAAGGCCTGACGCCTCATCGTCCTTCGGACCGGACGGCGCCCGAGGCCAAGGAGCCTCGGGGGCGCCGTCCGGTCCGTAGGGTCGGCTCCGCGTCAGGGGACGTCCCGTACCGAGCCCGTGAACTCCGGGCCCTCGTGCGGTTCCCCCTCCGAGTCGTACCAGGTCAGACGGGTCCGCAGAGACTCCGTCGGCTCGCTCACCGCGTCCGTGACGGTCGGCACCTTCACAACGGTGCTCGTCTGCCCGGCGGGGACGTACACGGAGACGTACGGCTCCTCCCACAGCCCTGAGAGCGGCACCGGCCGCTCCGGCAGCTCACCGAAGTTCTCCTCCAGCCAGCTCCGTTCGACATCCGCGGTGGACAGCTCGGCGCCACCGGAGACCGGCAGGAGGGCGAGCGAGCCGCCCACCTCCACGTCGGCGGCCTCGGAGAGGCTCAGCCGCCAGGTCAGCGGCTTGCCCTCGGCGACGTCGTCCGCGACCGGGGTCAGCGTCAGGGCCGGCATCGCGTCGTCGTTCCGGGCGGTCACGCCGCCGCGATGGGAGCCGACGGCCGCGCCCCGTACCGCCTTCACGGACACGTCCCGCGAGAAGTCGTAGCCGTAGCGGGTGTTGCCCTTCACCTCGACCGGCACGTCGATGGCCTGGCTTCCGGGGCGTACCGTCACGATCCGGGAGGTGATCTCGTCCGTGCCGGGCTCGGGGACGAACACACGGACCTGACCGCTGCCCTGGCCCGAGACGCGGACCGGGACCCGGTAGGTACGGACGCCGGAGTCGCCCTCGTCGACGGTCAGCCGGCCGATGTCGACGCGGGGCATGGTGGCGGGGCGGGCCTGCGGAGTACCGGGGCGCCAGCCCCAGGCGTCCATCAGCCACGCGCTTCCGGAGCCGCCCCGCGGGGTCAGTTCGAGGGTCGTGACCCGCTTCAGGTCCAGGCCCGCCCGTACCGCGGCCGTCAGCGGGACGCGGAGCTCACGGGCCCAGTGGGATGTGGTCCGGTCACTGCCGGGGAGTCCGTCGACCTGCGCCCGGCCGAGGTGCGCCCGGCGGCCGGAGGCGTCGACGAGCGTGACGTCGAGGCGCGTGCCGGCGGTGTTGGGCGGCACGATGACACGCAGGGCCAGCGCCTCGGATCCCTGCAGGGACACAGGTCGGGCGGAACGGACCGTCACCGCGGAACCCGCCCCGGCGGCCGGCCACTGGAACGCGACGGCGTCGCGGCCCGGCTCGGGCGTCGCCTCCCAGTACGCGAAGTGCGGCGACCGGCCGCCCGCGTCGGGCGACAGGCAGGCGCGGTTCGGGTCCGGGTCGATCTGCGCGCACACCCGGCCGCCCGTCACGGCGGTCGAGGGTCCGGGCAGGAATCCGGGGGTGCGGTGCGCGCCGACGGCGTGGCTGAGGACGCGCGCGGGGCCCGCCGAGGGCGCGCGCCGGCCGGAGCCGTCGAGCAGCGGGCGGACGCGGTCGTCGCCGGCGACGAACAGCCGGGCCGCGGCGGCGATGTAGGTGGCTCCCGCGGTCTGCTGCTGCGGGGCGGTCAGGCGGGTGCTCGTGCCCGGTGAGCACACCGGGTCCGGGGTGTCGCCGGCGTAGAAGTCGTCGTCGGCCGGCGCTTCCGCCTGGCCAGGGGTCCACTCGCTGTTGAAGAAGTTGTGGTTGGCGCCGACCATGTACACCGCGCTCTGCAGCGCGGAGCCGCGGCTCACGCCGCGCGTGCCGTCGACGTACATCTGGCCCTGGAGGTCGGAGACGTCGCCGTCGCAGCCGGGCAGGATCGTCATCGAGGGGACGTCGGGGGCGGGGTTCTGCCCGAACAGGGTGGGGCCGATCAGCACGTTGCCGCGGATGGTCCAGCGCACCGGGCCCCGGTGGCCGTCCTGGTCGGCGGGCGGCCGGTGGAGGCTGTCGAGTGCCGCGCGGTTGACGCCCTCGCCGCCTCGGGAGTGGCCGACGAGCAGCACGCGGGAGAGGTCGGCGGGCGCGGAGGCGCGTACGGCGGCCGGCGCGGAGGCCCGGTTCGCCGCCCAGTCCGCCCAGCGGGCCAGGTGCTGCCGCACCAGCGACGAGCGGGCCTGTGCGCCGGCGTCGTCCACGCTGTGGTCCTGCGCGTTGATGCCGTTGGCGGAGATGGAGACCGTCACATAGCCCTGGGAGGCGAGCAGCTGCTGGGCGCGCAGATAGCCCTTGTGGCTGGGGACGGGCCGTGTCCCGGGCGGGCAGGGCCAGGAGCCGTTCAGTTCGCCGCCGCCGTAGCAGGTGGAGTGCCGTCCGTGCAGGAAGAGCGCGAGCGGCCGCTTCCCCGGGGCGCCGGCCGGTCCCACGACCGTCGCCTGCATCTCGACGGGTTCGGCGAATCCGGGCAACCGGATGGATTTCAGGGCGTATTCACCGCTGACGGTGCGGAAGCCGCCGGGGACTCCGGGATCGACCCCGTTCGCCGGGAGCGGGGCTTCCGGGCTCGCCGACGGGGAGCGCAGTCGCGCGCCCGGGGAGGCCGAGGGCGGTGCGCCCGCGTCCAGACGGCGGCCGCCGGCCAGCACCTTCAGCTCGGCCGGGGAACCGATCCGCAGGCCGTCGGCCTTGAGCCGGTGGCCGCGCCCGTCCGGCGTCGGCGTGGGACGGCCGAGCAGTCGGTCCCCGGTGTGGAACTCGACGCGGGCGTCACCCATCGGCACGGGGACGGAGGGCGTCCAGACCAGTTCCCGGCCGGGGCCGGTGCCGGTCAACCGCCAGCCCTCGGGGAGGTCTCCGTCCTCCCCTCGCTCTGCGGCCCTCGGCGTGGAACCGGGCCCCGGTTGGGCGTACGCGGGCGCTGCCGTGGCCAGCGCGAGTAACGCGACGGCCGCGGTCACCGCACGTGTGACACGTATCAAAGCGGACTTCCTCACCCTCGGTCTCGTCGGGGCGCCTCGGGAGACCCGGACGCCCCTCTCGTCACCGGAGGACGGCAACTCACCGCCGTGGGTTGCCTCATGAGGCGGGCCGAGAGCGGAGGACATGGAGATCGCGTGGAATCCGGCGCACGGGGGTAGGCCCGCACAGGACTCTTGTTATACGTTCCGTCTAACAGCTTGCTAGACGCCATGTCTAACAAGCGTGGTGGCGCTCGGCGGCCTTCGGTCTCGTCACACGGGAACGGGAAGGGACGAAGCCGGCCGGCGTCGGGTCGAACTCTCTCGATTCAAGGAGCCGCACCATGGCAAGCAGCACCGTACGGCCGGAGAGCCGGGACCGGCGCGCGGAACAGGACGTCGCCCGGCGGCTGCTCGACTCGGCCGCGAAGCTGTCGTACGACCCCCTCGTCGAGGTGGACTGGGACACCCCTCTGGACAAGGACTTCCACGGCGCGAGCCCCGAGTGGAGCACGCTCTACGGCACGGCGTACTGGAGTGAACTGACCGACGCGCAGCGCAAGGAGCTGACGCGGCAGGAGGCCGCGTCGGTGGCCAGCACGGGCATCTGGTTCGAGATGATCCTCCAGCAGATGGTGCTGCGGGACATCTACGCCAAGGACCCGACCTCCGCGCGGTTCCAGTGGGCGCTCACCGAGATCGCCGACGAGTGCCGGCACTCGATCATGTTCGCCCGCGGCGCCGCGAAGCTGGGCGCGCCCGCCTACCGCCCGCGCCGGGCGGCGGTCGAGCTGGGCCGGGTCTTCAAGACGGTCGCCTTCGGCGAGGCGGCCTACGCGGCGATCCTGGTCGCCGAGGAGGTCCTCGACGTCATGCAGCGCGACTGGATGCGGGACGAGCGGGTCGTGCCCTTCGTCCGGACCATCAACAACATCCATGTCGTCGAGGAGTCGCGGCACATGAAGTTCGCCCGCGACGAGACCCGCAAGCGACTGCGGCGCGCGGGCCCGCTGCGCCGGCAGCTCAACGCTCTGGTGATCGCGATCGCCTCGTACGTCATCGTCACCAGCATGGTGAACCGCGACGTGTACGCGAACGCCGGCCTCGACACCCGGCGGGCCGTCACCGAGGCCCGGACGAACGAGCACCACCGGTCGCTGATGCGGTCCAGCTGCTCGGGCCTCATGGAATTCCTGGCCTCGGCCCGTCTGCTCACCCGACCGGCGCTCTTCTTCTACAAGCGCGCCCACCTGATCTGACGCCTCACCCACCGACCCACCGACCCGCCGACCCGCCGACCCGCCGACCCGAGCTGAGCCGACGACATGACCTACGCCATCACCCAGACGTGCTGCAGCGACGCCACGTGCGTCGCCGTCTGCCCCGTCAACTGCATCCATCCGACGCCCGAGGAGCGGGCGTTCGGCAGCACGGAGATGCTCCACATCGACCCGAAGGCATGCATCGACTGCGGCGCCTGCGCCGACGCCTGTCCCGTCGACGCGATCTTCCCCGTGGACAGCCTCTCCCCGACACAGCGCGCGTACGAGGCCGTCAACGCCGCCTACTTCGCCGACCGGGAGCCCGAACCGGCCGCCACCGGGCCGAACTTCCACGCCTGGGGCGCACCGGCCTTCGAGCGCGGTGTGCCGTCCGACTTGGCGCCCATCCGGGTCGCCGTCGTCGGCACCGGCCCGGCCGGGATGTACGCGGCCGAGGACCTGCTCCTGCACACCAACGCCGAAGTGACCCTGGTCGACCGCCTGCCGGTGGCCGGCGGACTCGTCCGGTACGGCGTGGCACCGGACCACCCCTCGACGAAGAAGGTGGGCGAGACCTTCGCCCGCTTCCACCACCACCCCCGGGTACGGATGCACCTGGGTGTCGAGATCGGCAAGGACGTCACCGTCGAGGAGCTCGCCGCGCACCACGACGCGGTCGTCTACGCCGTGGGCGCCTCCACCGACCGCCGCCTCGGCATCCCCGGCGAGGACCTGGCGGGCAGCATCTCGGCGACCACGTTCGTGTCCTGGTACAACGCCCACCCGGAGGCCGCGCGGGACGCGATCGACCTGTCGGCCGAGCGGGTCGTCGTGGTCGGCAACGGAAACGTCGCCCTCGACGTGGCCCGCATCCTCGTCATGGATCCGGAGACGCTGGCCGGCACCGACATCGCCGACCACGCGCTCGCGGCCCTGCGCGCCTCGAAGGTGCGCGAGGTGGTCCTGCTCGGGCGGCGCGGCCCCGAGGACGCCGCGTACACCGCGTCCGAACTGCTCGCGCTCACCCACCTGCCCGGTGTGCGGCTGGTCGTCGACGATCAGGACGCGCGGACCGGCGCGGCGATCGACGGCGCGGAGCCGGGCACGCGCGGGAAGGCGGCTCTGCTGCGGGGCGTGGCCCGGGAGGCCGTGGACTGGTCGCGTCCGCCGGGGCCCGAGCGACGCATCGTGCTCCGGTTCCACTCCGCGCCGGTGGCGGTGCTGGGCGACGACGCCGTGCTCGGTGCGCGGGTGACGGAGGGTCCGCAGGAGCGGGAGATCCCGGCCGGGCTGGTGCTGCGGGCGGTCGGCTACCGCGGAGTGGCGGTGCCCGGGCTGCCCTTCGACGAGGCGACCGGCACCGTGCCCCACGAGGGGGGCCGGGTGGCCGGGCTGCCCGGCGCGTACGTCGTAGGCTGGATCAAGCGCGGCCCCTCGGGCGGTATCGGGGCCAATCGCGCCTGCGCCGCCGAGACGATCGGCATGCTTCTCGCCGACGCCGTCGCGGGCGCCCTGCCCGCACCGTCGGGCACGGACAGGGCGTTCGGGCGACTCGCGCGCCGCCGCGCCCGTCAGCTCGTCGACGCCCGGGGGCTCGCCGCCATCGACCGGGCCGAGCTGGCACGGGGCCGCGCCGCGGGCCGCCCGCGGGTCAAACTCGGCACCGTGCCCGAGCTGGTGGCGGCGGCGAAGGGAGGCCGCCTGCGGCTCGTCCGGTGACGGTACGCACGCCGCTCAGTCCACGACCTTCTGCCACGCCGTCGTGCCGAGCATGCCCGTCTCACCGATGTCCAGGCCGCCCTCCGGCTCCACCGTCTGCCGGGCCACCCCGGCGGCGGGGCCGATCTCCACGTACACGCCGCTCCCCCGCTGCGTCGCCGCGTCGACGGCCGAGTAGCGCCAGACGAAGACGCTGCGCGCGGACTCCCCGGGCTTCAGCGTCACCGGGTGCGCGCCCGGGTCGTCGAGCGTGGTGATCGGTCCCGCGCCCTTGAGGACCGTCACGTCCATGCGCTCGCGGTTCACGTCCCGCACCCGCACGTCCGGATACCCGTTCAACCGCTGCTCGCGCGCTCCGCAGTTGGTGAGCGTCACGGGCATGGAGCGCAGCCCCATGGCGGCGTTGACCATGCCGGTCGACACCTTGACGCCGGTGGCCGGGCAGCCCTCCGTGGGCGTGGGAAGGGGCGGTTCGGCCGGCGGGGCGACGGGCACGCCGGTCACCGACGGCGCGGGGGTCGCCCGGGTCGCGGTCCGCTCGGGATCGACCTCGCGGTCGAGTTCGGCCGCCAGGCCGCACCCGGTGGTCAGGACGGCCACCGCGGCCAGGATCAGCCCGTGCCGGACAGGTATGACGGTCATGCCGCGATCATCACATGCCGCCCCGGGGCTACTCGAACCGCGAGGTGTCGCCCGCGCCTCGGCGCACGATCTCGGGCTCGCCGCTCGAGAAGTCGATGACGGTCGTCGGGTCCGTACCGCAGTCGCCGGAGTCGAGGACGGCGTCCACCGCGTGGTCGAGCCGCTCCTTGATCTCCCAGCCCTGGGTCATCGGTTCGTCCTCGCCGGGCAGGAGCAGGGTGCTGGAGAGCAGCGGTTCGCCGAGTTCCTCCAGGAGCGCCTGGGTGACGACGTGGTCGGGGATGCGGACGCCGACGGTCTTCTTCTTGGGGTGCAGCAGCTGGCGCGGGACTTCCTTCGTCGCCGGCAGGATGAAGGTGTAACTGCCGGGCGTCGCCGCCTTGACGGCGCGGAACACGTCGTTGTCGACGTGCACGAACTGGCCGAGCTGCGCGAAGTTCTGGCACACCAGCGTGAAGTGGTGGCGGTCGTCGAGCTCTCGGATCGTGCGGATCCGGCCGATGCCGTCGCGGCTGCCGATCCGGCATCCCAGCGCGTAGCAGGAATCCGTCGGGTACGCGACGAGCGCGCCTGCGCGGATGCTGTCCGCCACGCTGCTGATGGTGCGCCGCTGGGGGTTCTCGGGGTGCACGTCGAAGTACTTCGCCATGCGGGCAGTCTAGGTTCCCCGCGGGGTCGGCCCGGGACGGCGGGCCGGTGCGGTTACCGCACGTTCGGGCGACCGTCAGGCCGCCAGGCGCAGCTCCTGGCGCAGGACGATCGCGTTGAGCCGGATCGTGTACGGCGCGATGTCCATGATCTCCAGGGCGGCGGCCTTCTCCTTCTCCAGCCCGACGGTCACGTCGATGCAGAAGGCGATCGCGTACATGTGGTCGCCGGTCTCCTCGTCCTGGAGGGCGAAGAACAGGTCCCGGTAGTAACTGGTCCGGTCCGGTCCCTCGTCGTAGTACGAGAGTCCCGGCTCGCCCTCCTGGGCGGCGAGGCCGGTGAAGGCGTCGGCGAGCTCCTTCTCGACGGTGTCCCAGAACGAGGCGTCGGCGAACTCGCCGGGCAGCGCCTGGCGCACGGCCTCCTTCAGGGACATCACCATGACCATGACCGGGGCGTGCTCCTGGAGCCCCCAGCCGCGGACCATCTTGACGACGGCGCTGTCGGGTATGGCGTCGGCGGCCTGGCGGATGTGGTCGAAGTCGAAGTTGACGGTCGCCGGGGCGATCGCGTCCTGGAACGTCCTGTCGATGGCCCGGGCCTGGTCGAGATGGTCCGGGCCCACCTCGATGACGGTCCTGAAACTTGCGGTCATGACTCCTCCGGATGCGTTGTGGTGATCAAGGGGGGTCAGTATGCCGTCTGGCGTCGGCCGGACACACTCTTGTCGTCTTGTCGACTTCGCCGGACAGTACGGGGATGGCGATCGTTGTGCTGGTGGGCACGCTTGACACCAAGGGTCTCGAATACGGATGGCTGCGCGAACGACTGCTGAGTCGCGGGGTCGAGGTCATCGTGGTCGACGCGGGGGTGATCGGTGCGGCGCGGATACCCGCGGACGTCCCGCGCGCCGAGGTGGCCCGGGCGGCGGGCACGGAGCTGGAGCGGTTACGGAGCGAGGGAGACCGGGGCGCGGCCGTCACGGCGATGGCGCGCGGGGCGGCGGAGGTCGTGCGGGAGCTGTACGCGCGGGGCAGGCTCCACGCGGTCCTCGCCCTCGGCGGCAGCGGGGGCACGTCGATCGCGACGCGGGCGATGCGGGAACTGCCGCTCGGGGTGCCGAAGGTGATGGTCTCCTCGATGGCCTCGGGCGATGTCGCGCCCTACGTCGGCTCCACGGACATCACGATGATGTACAGCGTGGTCGACATCGCCGGGGTCAACAGGGTGTCGGCCCCGATACTGGCGAACGCGGTCGACGCCGTCACCGGGATGGCGCGGGGGTTCGCGGCCGTGCGGCCGCCTGCGGTCGACGACGGCCGGCCGCTGATCGCGGCGAGCATGGCGGGGGTGACGACCCCGGGCGTCGACGCGGCGCGCGAGCGGCTCACCGAGCTGGGCTACGAGGTGCTGGTCTTCCACGCCAGCGGGGCCGGCGGGCGGACGCTGGAATCCCTGGCGGAGCAGCGGCTGTTCGCGGGCGTCCTGGATCTCACGCTCTGCGAGCTCGCGGACGATCTCTTCGGGGGCATCCTGACGGCCGGGCCCGACCGGCTGCTCGCCGCCGGGCGCGCGGGGGTTCCGCAGGTGGTGAGCCCCGGAGCGCTGGACCTGGTGAAGTTCGGGCCCCTCGACACGGTCCCCGAGCGCGTCCTCGACCGCGACGTGCGGGTGCACAACCCGTCGATATCGGTCGTACGGACGACGGCCGAGGAGTGCGCGGAGCTCGGGGCGCGCGTCGCGGCGAAGCTGCGGTCGGCCACCGGACCCACGACCGTCTGCCTGCCGCTGCGCGGTCTCTCCACCCTCGGGGCGCCGGGCGGTCCGTACCACGACCCGGCGGTGGACGAGGCGCTGTTCTGCGCCGTCCGGGACGGGCTGCGCGGCAGCGCGGTCGAGGTGGTGGAGGTCGACACGCACCTCAACGACCCGTCGTTCGGCCGCGCCGCCGCGGACCTGCTGCACCGTCTGATCGAGGGGGGTTGAGGCCCCTCACCCGGGCAGGTCGGCCAGGCGCCGGCGGTCGAGCGGGGAGGCGCGGCGGTCGAGGCGCTGTTCCAGGAGGTGGCGGGCCGCGTCACTGTGGCCCGCCTCCATCAGCGCGTACAGCAGGGTCTCCTCGACGACCTCGCGCTGCGCGGCGCTGCCGCCCACCCGGCGGAGGGTGGGCAGCAGGTCGCGCAGCCCGTCCACGGCGGTGGTCCACTGCTCCTCCAGGACCGCCTCAAGGGCGTGGCACAGGGGAGCGATGACCTCCCGCTGCACGGCGTCCGCCCCGGCGGCGTGGGTGCGCAGCCGTCGGAGCGCGGGCAGATCGCCTGCGGCGGTCAGGGCGACGGCGCTGTGCAGGGCGGTGAACGCGGTCGCGGGCCGTTCGACGAGATCGCGGGCGACCGCGCCAAGGACCCCTTCGACGGGGACGGGGCCCGTCCAGTTCCGCGACATCCGGGCCCGCCAGAGCAGCGAACCCGAGTCGACGAGGGCCCGTACGCCGTTCACCTGGCGGGGTGCGAGCTGGGCGAACCAGCGGCGGCGCACGGCCTCGGCGTCGTCCAGGGCCAGTTCGTGCAGCGCCACGTGCCAGGAGAAGTGGGCCCGGTGCACCGCGCCCCGGCCTTGGCCGCCGATCCAGCCGTCGAGCCAGTCGCGGCCCGCCCGGTGCTCGCCGGACTCGTAGTGGACGTGGGCGAGCGCGTGTACGGCGTGTCCGGAGGCCGGCTCGGCCGCCAGGGCGACCCGGGCGAGGGCGCCCGCCTCGTCGATGCGCCCCTGCTCCTGGCGGAGGAAGGCGAGGAGCGAGGTGTGGAACCAGTGGCCGTCGTAGGCGGGCGCCGTGCGCTCCACCAGCCGCTGGGCCAGGGTGCCGTCGAGGTCGCCGACCCCGGAGAAGGCGATGGTGGGGACGGCGATGGAGAGGGCGAAGGCGTCGCCGGGGAAGCGGTCGAGGTGGTCGATGAGCGCCCGGTCACCGTCCCCGTCGTGGGCGCGGACCCGACGGGTGACGACGTCGACGAAGGAGCGTTCGCGCTCGTCGCCGCGTTCGGCCGCGCTGCGCTGGGCGTCGGCGAGTTCCCTGTCCACGTCGACCTCCGCGCCGCACTCGTGGCCGAGCAGGGCGAGCGCCGCGTGGCCGAGGGCGAAGCCGGGGTCGAGTTCGGTGGCCCGGGCGAACGCCTCGGCCGCCTTCGCCCGTACGGTGACGACCCGGCCGAGCCCGCTGCGGAAGGAGGCCGCGGCGGCGGCGTGGGTCGACAGCGGAAGGCCGAACTGGTCGGTGGGCCGGCGGCGGGTCGCCTGCGGGGTACGGGTGAGCGGAGCGAGCACGGCCTCGGCGATGTCCCTGGCCTGGGCCCTGATCTCGGGGATCGCCGTGGTCTCCCACAGCTCACCCCGTCGGGGGCTGCCGAGGGTGAACAGGGGCCGCTCGGCGCGTCCGAGGGTGTCGCGCAGGCGGCCGGCCTCGGTGGCGACGCCGATGCCGAGCGGTCCGGGCGCCGCGAGGCCGTCGGCGAGCAGCCCGCCCCACAGCGGGTCGCCCGAGGCGTCCATCCGGAGCCCGGGTCCGGTGCAGTCGACCACCCAGGCCACCGTCAGTTCCCGTCCGTCGGCGAGCGCGACGGCCAGCCGGCCGTCCTCCCGGGGCGTGGCCGAGGCGATCCGGCCGGCATGGATCCGCAGACGGCGTGCGGCGCGGGCGCGGGCGATGCTCTCGGCGGTGGTCGGGGCCATCCGGTGCCGGTGGACGTTCCACCGGGTGGCGTCGCGGTCGAGGAACTCGGCCCGTTCCTCGTCGGTGAGGCCCTGCCAGAGCGCCACGATGCCGGGCCGCAGCCCGTCGAGTGCGGGCCGCCAGTCGCCGTGGTCGCGCATCGAGGCGGCCAGATGGCGGCGCAGTTCGATGCGGAGGCGGTGCAGCGGCAGGGCCGCGAGCCCCGTCGGCGGCGGTACGGGCGGGAGCGGGGCGACGGCGTGGGGCTGGGGCAACAGGCCGCTGCGGGACAGGGCGTGGACCGTGCGGCCGGGCCGGTCGAGGACGAGGGCGAGGTCGACGGCGGTCAGTCCGGTGCCGACGAGCAGCACGTCGTCGTGCGCGCCGATCGTGTCGAGGGCGCCGGGTGCCCAGGGGCGGGCGATGAACCGGTCGGAGCCGCGCAGTCCGTCCGTGGCCCAGCCGGCGGTGCCGGCGGCGGGCCCGGTGGCCAGGACGACGGTGTCGGCGGTCACGGTGCCGCCGTCGGCGAGCCGGAGCTCCAGGTGCCCGTCGGCGGTGTCGGCGCAGCGCGTCGCCTTCGCGCGCAGACGGCGTACGGAGACCGTGCCGTGGGCGGTGATGATGGCGCGGCCGAGGGTGTCGGCGAGGTACGAGCCGAAGCGGTAGCGGGAGGCGAAGTCGGTGGCGGCGACGGCGGATTCGCCGTGCCGGCAGAGCCAGCGCAGGAAGTGGCCGGGATCGTCCGGGTAGCAGCTCATCCCGCCGACCGGGACGTTGAGCCGGTGCTCGGCGACCTCGGTGGCGTACGCCGTTCCGCGTCCCGCCTCCGCCGCCGGGTCGATCAGGACCAGGTCGAGGGGCGTGCGCCGGCGGGCCGCCGCTTCGCACAGCTGGACGGCGACGAGCGCCCCGGCCGCGCCCGCGCCGACGACGGCCACGGTGGAGCGCGGACGGGCGGACCTCAGGGACACCACGGACACGACGGAAACCTCCGAGCCAGGCGGGTGCAGCAGTGAAGTGCACTATGTCGATGAACAATGTGCACTGACAAGGCCGCCACGTCCCCGCGACCCGCGCCGGATCGCTTTCGCGCCAAGCGTGAGACATTGAGGCGGTGAGGATCTCAGCAAGAACGGACTACGCGGTCCGGGCCATGGCGGAGCTGGCCTGCTCCCCCGACCGGCCCCTGAAGGCGGAGGACATCGCGGGCCGTCAGGACATCCCCGTCCGCTTCCTCTTCGTCGTCCTCAGCGAGTTGCGCCAGGCGCGGCTGGTACGGAGCGTGCGCGGCCCGGACGGTGGGTACGCCCTCGCCAGACCCCCCGCGGAGATCACCCTCGCCGACGTCGTCCGCGCGATGGACGGGCCCCTCGTGAGCGTGCGCGACCTGAAGCTGACCGGTCTGGAGTACCAGGGCGCCGCCGCGCCCATGCCGGACGTGTGGCGGGCCGTGCGCACGAGTCTGCGCCAGGTCCTGGAGGGCACGACCCTGGCGGACCTGGCGTCGGGAACGCTGCCCGCGCTCGTACGGGAGCGGGCGCGGGAGTACAACGACGACGTACGGACCTATCCGTAGTCCCGGCGTACGGACCCGCGGGGCGTCACCGTGCGGGCAGGGTGAGTTCGCCGCCCCGGTAGAAGCCTTCCGTCTCCTGGACGACGTACGGCGCCATCACCTCGCGCCGCTCCCGTTCGGCGTCGGAGGACCGCCAGGCGTCGCAGGCCTCCTGCGAGTCCCAGAAGGAGACTCCGGTGATCTCCTGCCCGTCCTCGGACCAGTAGGCCAGAGCTCGGCGCAGTCCGTCGGGGGAGAAGCCGGGGCGCCAGGCCCGCTCGAACTCCTCCAGGGTGCCCGGCTTGATGCGGCGCGTGGTCACCCAGACAAAGTGCCGCTCCATCGCAGCCTCCTCGGAAACGGGGATCGGCTTGATCGCGCTCCTCACCACGGTAGGTCGACGGTGCCGTTTCCGCCTCCGAGGGGAAGGACCTGGGCTCTAGGGGCGCCAGCACGCTGCGGTGACGGCGGTGGCGACGGCGACTGCCGTGAGACGGTCGTAGTCGAGGGTGTCGGGGGTGTCCGTCGGCCGGTGGTAGTGGGGGTTCCGGAAGTTCGCCGTGCCGGTGACCATGACGGCCGGAATCCGCGCGTTCCAGAACGCGGCGTGGTCGCTGCGGCCGAGGTGGTTCACCGGGGGCAGCACGAGGCCCGCGAGGAGTCCCAGTGGGCCGTCCGGACGCGGGTCACGCAGGGTGACGACGGGCAGTGGGGGCCGGGCGACCCGTGCCGCCCGGCGCCAGAGGTCGGCGGCCCCGTCCGACGAGCGGCGATGGACCACGAGGGTGAAGTCGCCCCGCATCCCGGTCGCGCGCACGGAGGCGGCCACGCGGGGGAAGACCGCGCCGAACCCCGGTGGCAGCGCCTGCGTTCCCGCGCCCGTCGCGAAGCAGCCGACCGACTCCAGGCAGATCATGCCTCCGACGCGACGGCCGCGGCGCAGTGCCCGGGCCATGACCCGGGAGCCGATGAACCCCAGCTCCTCCATGTCGAAGCAGGCGAGGGTGACCGCCGGCGGCCGGGGCAGCCCGCCGAGCAGCCGGGCGGTCTCGAGGAGCGCGGCGATCCCTGAGGCGTTGTCGTCGGCGCCGGGGCTCCCCTCGACGGTGTCGAGGTGCGCTCCGACGAGGACGGTGGGACGGTCTCCCCGGACCGTCGACCCCGGCAAGGTGGCCAGCAGGTTCGCCCCGGTGAGCCGTCGGTGCAGGCGGAACCGCAGTGGCGGCATCGGCCCGCCGGAACGGTCGGTGCAGCCGGGACGCCACCGTACGTCGAAGGGCTGCCGTTCGGTCCGCCAGCCGGCCGCGGCCAGCTCCTCCGCCACATGGGTCTCGGCCCGGATCATGGCCTCGGGCGCGTGGATCCGGCCGCGCGGGCGATCGGCGAGGAACTCCACATCGCGCCGCAGGCGTCGCGGGTCGGCCCGCCGGGCCAGTCGCCCGGCGAGCGCCGGGACATCGGGGAGCACGTCGTCGCGCCCCTCGTGGCCGGGTTCCATGACCCGATGGTGACGCACGCCACGGCCTCGCGCGCCCTACGAGCGGGTGTTGCACCGTGCCCCGGTGCGTACGGGCGACGACACTGGGACGGCGAAACCCACGTCACTACCGGAAGGAAGCGGAAGAATGGCGACGTTCGATCCGATCACCCGTAGGCTTCTGCGACTCTTCGCGGTCCTGGACACCGACGGGAACGGGTTCGTCACCTGGTCCGACCACCGGCGGATCGTGGAGGCGTACGCCGACGCCTACGGGCTGGCGCAGGACGATGCCCGGATCCGGACCCTGGCGCGGGCGTACTGGGCCCAGTGGCTCGGGCTGCTCACCCAGGCGGTGCCCGGGCAGGACCGGCTGAACCAGGAGGAGTTCGTCGCCGCGCACCGCGCGGTGGGCTACGACACGGACCGCCCCGAACTGCTCGAGAATCTCGCGGAGGCGATCTTCCGCATCATGGACACCTCGGGCGACAAGCGGGTCAGCAAGGAGGAGTTCGCCGCCTATCTCGCCGTCTGGGGTGTGTCGGGCGACGAGGGCCCGGCGGTCTTCGAACGGCTCGACCTGGACCGCGACGCGTACGTCTCCCAGCGGGAGATCGGCCGGTCGCTGCGCGCGTTCCACCTCAACAACGACGACCTGAACACGCCGGGCGCCATCTTCCTCGGCATCCACTGAACGGGGCGGCCGACAGGGGGTGGGTGATGCGGGGCGGGCCGTGGTGTGGTCGGATCGGCGTCATGGACCTCACAGAGGAGAACGACGGTTCGCCGGGGCAGGATCCCGGAGAGCGCCGCCGTGCCGCCCGTCGGGTCGTCGCGAGCCGGACGACCGACCGGGCCGAGCTCGCGGAGTTCCTCGACATACTGGACCTCCGGCCCGAGGTCGATCACCTCTACCCCGGCTCGGGGACCGGGGCCGAGAACGCAGCCCGCTCCGGGCGGAAGGGCAGGGGACGCTCGGCAGGCTGAGCGGCGCTCAGCTCCCTGCGGGCGCGCATGAAGGGGCGGGGGCGGTCGACGGCCAGGACGGCCGTCGTGCGGCCCTCGCGCTCGTAGCGGCAGAGGAAGCCTCCCTCGGCCGTGGACCCTTCGACGACCCGTACGACGTCCCCTTCGCGGTGTCGCCCCGCGAACTGGATGCGCGCGCCGTACTGGTCCGACCAGAAGTACGGCAGCGGGCGGACGCCGGCCACGGTCCGCCCCGCCAGCAGATTGCGTACGGCGACGGCGGGTTGCTCGGTCGCGCTGGTCCAGTGCTCGGCACGCACCCCGCCGACGCGGGCGACGTCACCCACGGCCACGACCTGCAGGAGGGCGGTGACGCAGCCGTCGTCGCAGAGGACGCCGTCGCTCAGCGCGAGGGGTGAGCCGGCGAGCCACCCGGTGTTGGGTACGGCTCCGATGCCGACGACGACCAGGTCGGCGGGGAGCCTGCGTCCGTCGGCCAGCTCCACGGCGGTGACGGAGCCCTGGCCGTGCAGCCCGGCCACGCCCGTCCCGGTGATCAGTTCGGTGCCGCCGCGCCGGTGCAGGCCGGCGCACACGGCGGCCATCTCGGGGCCGAGTTGCGGCAGCAGCGGAAGCGGTGCGGCCTCCACCACGGTGACGTCGTGGCCGAGTGAGGCACAGGAGGAGGCGGTCTCGGCGCCGATGAACCCGCCGCCGATGACGACGACCCGCAGGCCGCCGCCGATGAGGGCGGCCCGCAGGGCGCGGGCGTCGTCGAGCGTGCGCAGGGTGTGGACGCCGGCGAGTCCGTGGGTCCCCGGCAGCCTGCGTGCGCCTGCGCCGGTGGCGATCACGAGCCCGTCGGTGACGAGGGTGCGGCCGTTCTCCAGGAGGATCGCGCGGCCGTGTGCGTCGAGGCTCCGGGCGCGGGCGCCGAGGAGCCACTCGGCGTCGAGTCCGGCCTCCTCCCCCGGGTCGGAGAGGGCCAGTTGCTCCTCGTCGGCCCGCCCGGAGAGGAAGTCCTTGGAGAGCGGCGGACGGTCGTAGGGCCGGTGGGGCTCCTCCCCCACGATCACGAGCCGCCCGTCGAATCCCTGGGCCCGCAGCTCGCGGGCGGCGTAGAGGCCGGCGAGCGAGGCGCCGACGACGGTGACGGTTCTCATGCCGCGGTGCCTTCCTGCACGGCCGGCCGGACATGGATGACGCCGCCCTCGACGACGACCTCGTGGGTGCGCACGGGCCGCCGCGCGGGCAGGCAGGTCGGCTGACCGGTACGAAGGTCGAATGAGGCGGCGTGGAGCGGGCATTCGACCAGACAGCCTTCGAGCCATCCCTCGGAGAGGGAGGCGTCCTGATGGCTGCACGTGTCGTCGATGGCGTAGAACGCGCCGTCGGCGTTGAACACCGCGATCGGCGGAGTGGTGTCGATCCGGACGGATTCGCCCACGGGGAGGTCTTCAAGGCGGCAGACGGGAATCACGGGCCCCCCTCGGTCCAGGAGTGATCTGCAGGACGCTTCGGTAACATCAGGTTGCGTATGGCGCATGAGGGAGCGCTATGCGCAACAGAATCCGGTCGGGGTGCCCGCCGCGTCAAGGGCTTCCCGAAGATGCGTGCCCAAGGGGCCGCAAGATGGCGAGAGTTGAGCTATGACCCGCGACCGCGCAGCAGCCCGACCGACCGAGGAGCCGGCGACGACGACCGAGGAGACTCCGGAGCGCACACCCAGAGGTGGGGCGGGGGCGATCCAGTCGGTGGACCGCGCCGTCAGCGTCCTGGAGATCCTGGCCCGGCACGGCGAGGTCGGGGTCACCGAGATCGCCGACGAGCTGGACGTGCACAAGTCCACCGCGTTCAGGCTGCTCGGGGTGCTGGAGAACCGGGGCCTGGTCTCCCAGGCGCAGGACCGGGGCAAGTACTTCCTCGGTGCCGGCATCCTGCGCCTGGCGGGAGCCGCGGCCGTGCGGCTGGACATCTCGCAGGAGGCGGCGCCCGTCTGCCGTGAACTCGCCGACGAACTGGGCGAGACGGTCAACATCGCGGTCCTCGACGACGACGCGGCCGTCAACATCATGCAGGCCCGCGGACCCGCCTCCGTGACCGCGCAGAACTGGCTGGGCCGGCGCACTCCCCTGCACGCCACCTCCAGCGGCAAGGTGCTCCTGGCCCATCTGCCCGTGACCCTGCGCGAGGGCCTCCTCGCCCGGGCGCTGCCGCGGTTCACGGAGCACACGGTGACCAGCGCGGGGATGCTGCGCGCCGAACTGGACTCGGCGTACGCGCAGGGGTTCGCCATCGCCGCCGAGGAGTTGGAGCTGGGACTCCACGCGGTCGCCGCCCCTGTGCGGGCGCACGACGGCCGGGTGATCGGTGCGATCAGCGTCTCCGGTCCGGCCTACCGGCTGGAGCGCGAGCGCCTCACCGAGCTCGCCGCACGGACCGTCGTCGCGGCCGACGAGCTGTCCCGGCGCATGGGTTACGGCTTCTGACCAAAACCCGTCGAGCACTGCCCCTCACGACGCGGGGGGGGGGGGTCCCCGCCCCCCCCGGGCCGGGGGGGGGGGGGGTGAGGTGACACCCAAGGTGT
>NZ_JBHWBS010000013.1:97929-111823 GCF_042735655.1 Streptomyces sp. NPDC059567
CTGGGGTGGGGGTGTGTTTTTTGTTTAACCGAGCCCGCGCGACCCCCGGGCCCGGGGGGGGGGTGGGGGGGTTGTTATACCAACCCCCGACGGGTTTTGCCCGACGTTAACTCCGGCCTCTTGACGGCCCCTTGTCGCCGTTCTCACTATGTTCCCCATCGCGCAACCCATCGTGCAATGCGCAACAACCGAGGAGCCCATCGTGCCGCATGAGGTTCGTGCCGTCGTTGCCGTCGAGAGGGGCGCACCCGTCGAGGTGCGGACGATCCTGGTCCCCGACCCCGGTCCCGGCGAGGTTCTCGTCTCCGTGCAGGCCTGCGGGGTCTGCCACACCGATCTGCACTACCGGGAAGGGGCGATCAACGACGACTTCCCGTTCCTGCTCGGCCACGAGGCGGCCGGCACCGTCGAGTCCGTGGGCGAGGGCGTCACCGACCTGGCGCCGGGCGACTACGTCGTCCTCGCCTGGCGCGCCCCGTGCGGCGCCTGCCGCTCCTGTCGCCGCGGCCGCCCCTGGTACTGCTTCGACTCCCGCAACGCGGCCCGTCCCATGACCCTGTTGGACGGCACGCCGCTCTCCCCCGCGTTGGGCATCGGTGCCTTCGCCGAGAAGACCCTGGTGGCGGCCGGACAGGCGGTGAAGGTCGACCCCGCTGCCCGGCCCGAGGCGGCCGGCCTCATCGGCTGTGGCGTGATGGCCGGTTACGGCGCGGCCGTGAACACCGGACGGGTCGGCAACGGCGACACGGTGGCCGTGATCGGCTGCGGCGGAGTCGGCAACGCGGCCATCGCGGGCGCCTGTCTGAACGGGGCCCGCAAGGTCATCGCCGTCGACATCGACGACAGGAAACTGGATCAGGCGGAGAAGTTCGGCGCCACGCACACGGTCAACTCCCTCGGCACGGACCCCGTCGAGGCCGTGCGCGCGCTGACCGACGGCTTCGGGGTGGACATCGCCATCGACGCCGTCGGCCGACCGGAGACGTACAAGCAGGCCTTCTACATGCGGGACCACGCCGGTGTGCTCGTCCAGGTCGGCGTCCCGGACCCGGAGATGAGGATCGACCTTCCGCTGATCGATCTCTTCTCGCGCGGCGGCGCGCTGAAGTCGTCCTGGTACGGCGACTGTCTGCCGAGCCGCGACTTCCCGATCCTGATCGACCAGTACCTCTACGGCCTCCTGGACCTCAACTCCTTCGTCACCGAGACGATCGGGCTCGACGAGGTCGAGAACGCCTTCGCCAAGATGCACCGGGGCGAGGTCCTGCGCTCGGTGGTGGTCCTGTGACCGACACCGCGCCCACGCCTCCCCGTGTCGTGGTCATCGGCGCCGGCATCGTGGGCTGTTCACTCGCCGACGAGCTGACCGCCCGCGGCTGGACCGATGTCACGGTCCTCGACCAGGGCCCCCTGCCCGCTCCCGGCGGCTCCACCTCCCATGCCCCGGGCCTCGTCTTCCGTACCAGCCCGTCCAGGACGCTCAGCGCCTTCGCCTCGTACACCGTGGAGAAGTTCCGCTCGCTCGAGGTCGACGGGCTGCCCTGCTTCAACGCCGTCGGCGGGCTCGAACTGGCCACCACCGAGGAGCGCTGGGCCGAGCTGCACCGGAGGGCCGGTTACGCCGCCGCCTGGGGGATCCGCGGCGAACTGGTCTCCGCCCGGCGCTGCAAGGAGCTGTGGCCGCTGCTCGACGAGAGCAAGGTCGTCGGCGGGTTCCACACCCCGGACGACGGCCTGGCCCGCGCGGTGCTCGCCTGTCGCGCCCAGCGGGAACGCGCCGAGTCGCGTGGTGCCCGGTTCCTGGGGCGGCACACCGTCACCGGCATCGAGCGGGAGGACGGCCGTGTCGGCGCGGTCGTCACCGACCGGGGTGTCTTCCCGGCCGACCACGTCGTGTCGGCGGCCGGCTTCTGGGGCCCGGTCGTCGGGCGGATGGCGGGCGTCGACGTGCCACTGCTGCCGCTCGCCCACCAGTACGCGAAGACCCGGCCGTTGCCGGAGCTCGCCGGCGTCAACGCCCCCGCCATCGAGGCGTCCCGGCCGATCCTGCGCTTTCAGGACCGTGATCTGTACTTCCGCGAGCACACCGACCGGATCGGGATCGGCAGCTACGCCCACCGGCCGCTGCCCGTCGACCCGTTCGCCGTCCCGGCCTACGACGAGGCCCCGGTCATGCCTTCCTCGTTCCCCTTCACCCCGGAGGACTTCGCGCCGAGCTGGGACGACTGCCGGGAACTCCTCCCGGCGCTCGCCGGCAGCGAGATCGAGG
The DNA here is from genome assembly GCF_042735655.1 of Streptomyces sp. NPDC059567. NCBI lineage: Bacteria > Bacillati > Actinomycetota > Actinomycetes > Kitasatosporales > Streptomycetaceae > Streptomyces > Streptomyces sp. NPDC059567. Next base: position 100,199 of record NZ_JBHWBS010000013.1, read on the forward strand.
AGGGCTTCAACGGCGTCTTCTCCTTCACCCCTGACGGAATGCCACTGCTCGGCGAGGCCGGCTCCCTGCGCGGCTTCTGGCTCGCCGAGGCCGTCTGGGTCACGCACTCGGCCGGGGTGGCGAAGGCCGTCGCCGAGTGGATGGTCGACGGGCGCCCCGCCCTCGACGTCCACGAGTGCGACCACACCCGGTTCGAGGACGCCCAGCGCTCCCCCGCGTACGTCCACGACCGCGGCGCCCGCCAGTTCGTCGAGGTGTACGACGTGCTGCACCCCCTGCAGCCGATGGAGGAGCCCCGCCCGCTGCGGGTGAGCCCCTTCCACGCCCGCCAGCGGGAGCTCGGCGCGTCCTTCCTGGAGGGCGGCGGCTGGGAGAGTCCGCACTGGTACGAGGCGAACGCCCCGCTCGCCGAGTCCGTCGACCTGCCGGAGCGGGACGCCTGGTCGGCCCGCCACTGGTCGCCGATCGCCGCCGCGGAGGCCAGGGCGACCCGCGAGAAGGTCGCGCTGTACGACATGACACCGCTGCGCAGGCTGGAGGTCACGGGACCCGGCGCGCTCGCCTTCCTCCAGCGGATGACGACGAACAACCTGGCGAAGAAGCCGGGCGCCGTGACCTACACGCTGCTGCTCGACGAGAGCGGCGGCATCCGTTCGGACCTGACCGTGGCGCGGCTGGCCGCCGACCGCTTCCAGATCGGCGCCAACAGCCGGGCGGACGAGGACTGGCTGCTACGGCACGCCCCGGGCGACATCCGCATCCGGGACATCACCTCCGGCACCTGCTGCATCGGGGTGTGGGGTCCGCTCGCCCGCGCCCTGGTGCAGCCGCTGACCCGGGACGACTTCTCCCACCGGGGCTTCGGCTACTTCCGCGCCAGGGAGACGTACCTCGGCCATGTGCCGGTGACGGCGATGCGGCTCAGCTACGTCGGTGAACTGGGCTGGGAGCTGTACACCAGCGCCGATCTGGGGCTGCGGCTCTGGGACACCCTGTGGGAGGCGGGCCAGGAGCACGGGGTGATCGCCGCCGGACGGTCCGCCTTCAACAGCCTGCGCCTGGAGAAGGGGTACCGCTCCTGGGGCCACGACATGACCACCGAGCACACGCCGTACGAGGCGGGTGTCGGCTTCGCCGTCCGGATGGACAAGGGCGACTTCGTCGGACGGGCCGCGCTGGAACGGTCCGGCGAGCCACGGCGCCGGCTGACGCCGCTGCTCCTCGACGACCCGGCCGCCGTGGTCCTCGGCAAGGAGCCGGTGTACGTCGACGGCCGGGCCGCCGGGTACGTCACGAGCGCGTCCTACGGGTACACCCTGGGCCGCTGCGTCGCGTACGCCTGGCTGCCGCCGCTCGCCTCCGGCAGCGCGCTGCACATCGAGTACATCGGCGAGAAGGTCCCCGCCACCGTGGCCGACGAGCCGCTGTTCGACCCCGACATGAGCCGTATCCGCCGTTAGGAAGGTTCCAGGGATGTCACCCACCTATGACGTGATCGTCGTCGGCCTCGGCGGAATGGGCAGTGCCGCCGCCCACCATCTGTCCGCGCGCGGTGCCCGTGTGCTGGGCCTGGAGAAGTTCGGTCCGGTGCACAACCGCGGCTCCAGCCACGGGGGTTCGCGCATCACCCGGCAGTCCTACTTCGAGGACCCCGCCTACGTCCCGCTGCTGCTGCGCGCCTACGAGCTGTACGAGGCGCTGGAGCGCGACACCGGCCGGGACATCGCGACGCTCTGCGGCGGCGTGATGGTCGGCCGGCCCGAGTCCCGCACGGTGTCCGGTTCGCTGCTCTCGGCCCGGCAGTGGGACCTGCCGCACGAGATGCTCGACGCGAAGGAGATCCGCCGCCGCTTCCCCACCCTCACCCCCACCGACGACGAGGTGGCGCTGTACGAGGCAAGGGCGGGGCTGCTGCGCCCGGAGAACACGGTGGCGGCCCATCTCCAGCTCGCCACGCAGGCCGGCGCGGACCTGCACTTCGAGGAGCCGGTGGTGCGCTGGGAGCCGTACCGCGAAGGGGTGCGCGTCCACACCGCCGAGGACACCTACACCGCCGGGCAGTTGGTGATCTGCCCGGGAGCCTGGGCGCCCCGGCTCCTCGACGACCTGGGGGTGCCGTTCACGATCGAGCGGCAGGTCATGCACTGGTTCCAGCCCGAGGGCGGCACCCGCCCCTTCCTCCCGGAGAACCACCCGATCTACATCTGGGAGGACGCGGACGACGTCCAGATCTACGGCTTCCCCGCGATCGACGGCCCTGAACTGGGCGCCAAGGTGGCCTTCTTCCGCAGGGGAAACGTCTGCACCCCGGAGACCATCGACCGGACCGTGCACGACGACGAGGTCGCGGCCATGGCCGGCCAGCTGTCCCGGCACATCCCCTCGCTGCCCGGCCGCTTCCTCAAGGCCGCCACCTGTATGTACTCCAACACCCCCGACGAGCACTTCGTCATCGCGCGCCATCCGGAGCACCCCGAGTCGGTCACCGTCGCCTGCGGGTTCTCCGGCCACGGCTTCAAGTTCGTGCCCGTCGTCGGCGAGATCCTCGCCGACCTGGCGCTGACGGGCACCACCGAGCACCCCATCGAGCTGTTCGATCCGCGGCGGCTGTCCGCCGCGCCCGCCTGAGGAGCCCGCCATGACGACCATGCCGCTGCCCCCGAGTCTGATCGCCACGCTCCCCGGCCACTTCTACACCGACCCGGAGATCTTCCGGCAGGAGCAGGAGCGGCTCTTCGAATCGATGTGGTTCTGCGCCGTGCGCGGCGCCGACCTCGCCAGGCCCGGCGCGTTCCGTACGGTGCGGATCGGCCGCGAGAGCGTGATCGTCACCCGTAACCGGGGCGGCGAGCTGCGCGCCTTCCTCAACGTCTGCCGGCACCGAGGCGCGCAGCTGTGCACCGAGGAGTCCGGCGAGGTGCGGCGCACGCTGCAATGCCCGTACCACGCCTGGACGTACGACCTCGACGGCAAGCTGATCGCGGCGCCGAACCTGGTGAAGATGAACGACGTCGACCGCACGGCCTACGGCCTGGTGACCGTGCACCTGCGGGAATGGCTGGGCTATGCGTGGGTGTGCCTGGCCGACGAACCGCCGTCGTTCGAGGAGACGGTGATCGGCGCGGCCGTGGAACGGCTCGGCGACGCCGCCTCCATCGAGCGGTACGGCACCGAGAAGCTCGCGCTCGGCAAGCGCATCACGTACGACGTGAAAGCGAACTGGAAGCTGATCGTCGAGAACTTCATGGAGTGCTACCACTGCGCCACGATCCATCCCGAACTCACCGATGTGCTGCCGGAGTTCGCGGACGGCTACGCGGCGCAGTACTACGTGGGGCACGGCGCCGCCTTCGCCGACGAGGCCAAGGGGTTCACCGTCGACGGCAGCGAGGGTTTCGCCCGACTGCCGGACGTGGCCGAGGAGCAGGACCGGCGCTACTACGCGATCACGGTCAAGCCGACCGTGTTCATCAACCTCGTCCCCGATCATGTGATCCTGCACCGGATGTTCCCGCTCGCCGAGGACCGCACGGTCGTCGAGTGCGACTGGCTGTACGCGCCCGAGGTCGTGGAGTCCGGAGCGGACGCCTCCAGGTCGGTGGAGCTCTTCCACCGGGTGAACGTCCAGGACTTCGACGCCTGCGAGCGCACCCAGCCGGCGATGGCCTCCCGCGCCTACCGGACCGGCGGAGTGCTCGTGCCCACCGAGCACCACATCGAGGTCTTCCACGCATGGCTGCTCGAAAAGCTGCGGTCCCACGCCTCCGACCAGGCGTGATCACCGTCACATTCGGCATACATCGCGGCCGTCCGGTGAGACACCAAGCTGCCAGGGCGCCTTCGATACGGCGCTGACCAGGAGGAACGAGAGACATGCCCGAACTCTTCATCGGCGGTGCGTGGCGGTCCGCGCTCGACGAGCGGACCCGTGAGATCCGCTGCCCGGCCGACGGCGGCCTGGTCGCGGTGGTCGACGAGGCCGGGGGCAAGGACACCGTCGAGGCGATCGCGGCCGCGCGCCGTGCCTTCGACGAGGGCCCCTGGCCGTCGACCCCGGCCGCGGACCGCGGTGACCTGTTGCTGCGCGTCGCCGAGCTGCTGGTCCGCGACAAGGACGCGCTGGCCCGCGCGGAGTCCCTCGACACCGGCAAGCGGCTGGTGGAGAGCGCGTACGACATGGACGACATCGCGAACTGCTTCCGCTACTTCGGGCGGCTCGCGGGAGCCGAGACGGGCCGGGTGATCGACACCGGCAATGCCGGCGCCGACAGCCGGGTCGTGTACGAGCCGGTGGGCGTGTGCGGGCTGATCACGCCCTGGAACTATCCGCTGCTCCAGACGGCCTGGAAGGTCGCCCCGGCGCTCGCCGCGGGCAACACGTTCGTGCTGAAGCCGAGCGAGCTGACCCCGCACACCGCGATCCATCTGATGCGGCTGCTCGCGGAGGCCGGGCTGCCGGACGGCGTGGCCAACCTGGTGCTCGGCGCGGGCCCCGAGGCGGGCGCGCCGCTCGCCGACCATCCCGACGTCGACCTGCTGTCCTTCACCGGCGGGCTGCAGACCGGCCGCCGGCTGATGGCCGCGGCCGCCGGGACGGTGAAGAAGGTCGCGCTCGAACTGGGCGGCAAGAACCCGAACATCGTCTTCGCGGACGCCGACTTCGAGGCCGCCGTGGACATGGCCCTGACGGCGGTCTTCCTGCACTCGGGGCAGGTCTGCTCGGCGGGCGCGCGTCTGCTCGTCGAGGACTCGCTGCACGACCGTTTCGTCGACGAGGTCGTGCGCCGGGCCGGGGAGATCCGGCTCGGCGGGCCCTTCGACGAGCGGGCCCGGACCGGTCCGCTGATCTCGGCCGCCCATCGCGCCAAGGTCGAGGCGTATGTGGAGCGCGGTCTCGCGGAGGGCGCGGTGCTGCGCTGTGGCGGCGCCCGGCCCGAAGGGCCCGCGTACGACCAGGGCTTCTACTACCTGCCGACCGTCCTCGACGACTGCCATGCCGGGATGTCGGTGGTGCGGGAGGAGTCCTTCGGGCCCGTTCTGACGGTGGAGCGCTTCCGCGACGGCGACGAGGACGAGGCGGTCCGGCTCGCGAACGACACGATCTACGGACTCGCGGGCGCGGTCTGGACCAGCGACGAGGCCCGGGCCCGCCGGATGGCTGCGCGGCTGCGCCTCGGCACGGTGTGGATCAACGACTACCACCCCTATCTGCCGCAGGCCGAGTGGGGAGGGTTCAAGCAGTCCGGCACGGGCCGTGAGCTCGGGCCGAGCGGTCTCGCCGAGTACCGCGAGACGAAGCACATCTGGCGCAACACCTCACCGGAGCCGCAGGGCTGGTTCGCCTGACGCGACCTCTACCGTTCAGGAGTCACACCATGGCAATCGCTCCACCGTCCCAGGCGGCCGACGACGCCGAGCTCGCCGAGTTCGGGTACCGCCCCGAACTGAAGCGGACGCTCGGCAACTTCCACACGTTCGCGGCCGGCATCTCGTACATATCGATCCTCACCGGGACCTTCCAGCTCTTCTACTTCGGCTACGCCAGCGGCGGCCCCGCCTACTGGTGGTCGTGGCCGATGGTCTTCGTGGGGCAGTTCATGGTCGCGCTCTGCTTCGCGGAGCTGGCCGCCCGCTACCCGGTCGCGGGGTCCATCTACAACTGGTCGAAGAAGGTGGGCAATCCGCACATCGGCTGGCTGGCGGGGTGGATGATGCTCATCGCCTCGGTCGTGTCGATCGCGGCCGTGGCCCTCGCCTATCAGCTGACGCTTCCCCAGATCTCGTCGTTCTTCCAGTTCGTCGGGGACGGCTCGGGGACGTACGACGTGGCGACCAACGCGGTGCTGCTGGCCGCCGTGCTGATCCTCTTCACCACGGTGGTCAACGCCTTCGGTGTGAAGCTGATGGCGCGGATCAACACCGCGGGCGTCTTCCTCGAACTCATCGCCACCGTCGTGCTGATCGTGCTCCTTACCATCAACGTCGTCCGGGGCCCGCAGGTCGTCACGGAGACGGCGGGCACCGGTGACGGGCAGAGCTTCGGGTACCTCGGGGCGTTCCTGATCGCCTCGCTCGCCTCGGCCTATGTGATGTACGGCTTCGACACCGCGGCCTCGCTGGGCGAGGAGTCCCTGGACCCGTCGCGCAACGCGCCGCGCGCGATCATCCGGGCGATCGTCGCCTCGTTCGTCCTGGGCGGGCTGATCCTGATCCTGGCGCTGATGAGCGTGTCGAGCCTGCGGGGCGAGAAGCTGTCCACGGACGGGCTGCAGTACGTCGTCCTCGACGTCCTCGGCCCGACGGCCGGCAAGGCGATGCTGTGGTGCGTGCTGATCGCCGTCACCGTCTGCGCGCTCGCGGTGCACACCGCGGCGGTACGGCTCGCCTTCGCCATGGCCCGGGACAACAACCTTCCCGCGTCCGGCCGGCTCGCGAAGGTCAGCCCGCGCTTCGGCACGCCGATCCTGCCGACCGTCATCATCGGCGTCCTGGCACTGGCGATCCTGCTGGTGAACATCCGCCAGCCGCAGATCTTCACCGTGGTCACCAGCATCGGCATCGTGATGATCTACGTCGCCTATCTGCTGGTCACCGGGCCGATGCTGGTCGCCCGGCTGCGCGGTCGCTGGCAGCCCGCCGAGGGGAAGTTCTCCCTCGGCCGCTGGGGACTGCCCGTCAACATCCTCGCCGTGCTGTGGGGCGGGGCGATGACGCTCAACCTCATCTGGCCGCGGTCGGCCGTCTACAACGCCGCCGCCCCCTACCACTGGTATCTGCGCTGGGGCGCCGTCCTGTTCGTCGGCGCGATCGCGCTGGGCGGCTTCGCCTACTACTGGTTCGTCCAGCGGCACCGTACGGGCGTACTGGCGGAACACGCCGCCGTCACGTCCCCCGATACCGCCGCCATGAAGAAAGAGGTCACCCCCTCATGACCGAGTCGTCCGACAGCGGAGAGTTCGACTACGTCGTCGTCGGCGGCGGAACCGCGGGCAACGTCGTCGCCGCGCGGCTCAGCGAGGACCCGTCCGTGACGGTCTGCGTGCTGGAGGCGGGACCGAGCGACGTCGGCAACGACGACGTCCTCAAGCTGGAGCGGTGGATGGGGCTGCTGGAGTCCGGCTACGACTGGGACTATCCGGTCGAACCCCAGGACAGCGGCAACAGCTTCATGCGTCACGCCCGCGCCAAGGTGCTCGGCGGCTGTTCCTCGCACAACTCCTGCATCGCCTTCTGGGCGCCGGCGGAGGACCTCGACGACTGGGCGGGCGCCGGCTGTACGGGATGGAGCGCGGCGGACCTCTTCCCGCTGTACCGCCGTCTGGAGAACAACGACGCCCCCGGTGACCACCACGGCAGGACCGGACCCGTCAAGCTCCGCACCCTCAAGGGCGGGGACCCGTGCGGCGAGGCGCTGCTCAAGGCGTGTGCGCAGGCCGGCATCCCCACGACCCCCTTCAACAGCGGCTCGACGGTCGTGCGGGGCGCGAACTGGTTCCAGATCAACTCGGACGAGGACAACATCCGGCAGTCCTCCTCGGTCGCCTATCTCCATCCGATCCTGGGCAAGCGCCCCAACCTGGAGATACGCACCGGGGTACGGGCGAAGAAGCTGGTCCTCGACGGGCGGCGCTGTGTCGGAGCCGAGTACCTGGACCCGGACCTGATCCACACCCGAACGGTCCGCGCCCGCCGCGAGGTGATCGTCTCGTGCGGTTCCATCGACACGCCGAAACTGCTGATGCTCTCCGGCATCGGTCCCGCGGAGCATCTGCGGGAGACGGGCGTCGACGTGCTCGTGGACTCCGCGGGAGTCGGCGAGAACCTCCAGGACCACCCCGAGGGCGTCATCATGTGGGAGGCGGCTCAGCCGATGACCACCACGTCCAGCCAGTGGTGGGAGGCGGGCATCTTCTACGACACCGAGCCGGGTCTGGACAGGCCGGACCTGATGTTCCACTACGGATCCGTGCCGTTCGACATGAACACCAGCCGGCACGGCTATCCGACGTCCGAGAACGCCTTCTGTCTGACGCCCAACGTCACCCGCGCCAAGTCCCGCGGCACGGTGCGGCTGCGGACCCGTGACTACCGTGACAAGCCGAGGGTCGACCCTCGGTACTTCACGCACGAGCACGACGCCCGGGTGATGACGTACGGCCTCAAGCTCGCGCGCCGCATCGCGCGGCAGCCCGCGCTCTCCGGCTGGGCGGGCGCCGAACTCGCGCCCGGTCCCTCCGTGGTCACCGACGACGAGCTGCTCGACTACATCCGCAAGACGCACAACACCGTCTACCATCCGGCGTGCACGGTGAAGATGGGTGCGGACGACGACCCGATGGCGCCTCTCGACGCCCGGCTGCGGGTCAAGGGGGTGCCGGGTCGGGCGCGTTCGGCCTAGAAGGTGAGGTTCCAGGCGTCGATCTTGCCGGTGTCCTGGGCTGCGTTGTCGTTCACACGGAGCTTCCAGACGCCGTTCGCGACCTCCGAGGAGGCGTTGACGGTGAAGGTCTGGACGATGTTGTCCGTGCCGCTGCCGGTCCGGTTGTGCACGGTGTACACCGTGCCGTCGGGGGCCACCAGGTCGACCTTCAGGTCACCGATGTAGGTGTGCTTGATGTCCACACCCACCTTGAGGGTGGCCGGCGCGTTGCCGGTGACGCCGCCGACCGTGATCGAGCTCTCCACGGTCGCGTTGTCGGCGATCGTGACGTCGCCGAGGTTCTCGAAGTACGCGCCGGGCGGCGGGGTGGTGCCGCCGACGGCCTTCAGCGCGTCGACAGCGCCCTCGCCGAAGAAGCCGTTCTTGGTCGTGGTGCCCTTGCAGCGGGTGTCCGAGGGGCACGCCCGGTCCGTGGCCTGCACGCCCAGCTGGTCCCGGATCTGCGCGGGGGTGAAGGCCGGGTTCGTGCTCGCGATCAGCGCCGCGACGCCCGCCACGTGCGGGGAGGCCATCGACGTGCCGTTCATGTTGCCGTACTTGCCGCCCGGGAGCGTCGAGTAGACACCGGAGGCGCCGTCGCCGCCCGGGGCCGCGATGTCGATCACGCCGTTGCCGAAGTTCGAGTACGAGGCCTTCGCGCCGCCGTTGCCCTGCGCAGCGACCGTCACGACGCCCGGGAGCTCGGTCGGGATGTCGATGCAGGCGTTGGTGATGGTGCGGGTGACCGGCGTGGAGTCGTTGGGGCTCTCGCTGTCCGTCGTCTTGTTGGCCAGGTCGTAGTTGGAGTTGCCGGCCGCGGCGACCTGGAGCGAGCCCTTGCCCTCGGCGTACGCCTGGGCGCGCTTGACGCCCTCGATGATGGCGGCCTGGTCCACGTTGTCCGGGCAGTTGAACTGCCACGGGTCCGTGTAGTAGCTGTTGTTGGTGACCTTGAAGCCGTGGTCACCGGCCCACATGAAGCCGCAGACGGTGTTCTCGGCGAAGAAGAGGCTGCTGGTCGGCTCGGCGATGCGGACCGACGAGATCTTCACGCCCGGCGCGACGCCGATGACGCCCTTGCCGTTCTTGGCCGCGGCGACGGTGCCGGCGACGTGCGTGCCGTGGGTGCCGACGTCCCGCCAGGCGCCGGCGCGGGTGTCCGCCTTGCCGTAGGCGCAGGAGACCGAGTCGGCCGCGTTGAAGTTGGGCGCGATGTCCTGGTGCTGGTCGTCGACACCCGTGTCGAGGATGCCGACCTTCACGGAGGCCGAGCCGGTGGTGACGGCCCAGGCCTGGTCGGCCTTGATCTGCGTCATGTCCCAGCGGTTGGACTCGGTGAGCGTCGTCGACGACTGCGCCGGGTTCGCGGGGAGCGTCGGGTTGTAGGCGTCGGCGGGGACGTCGGAGGTACGGGTGGCGCCGACCTGCTGGACGCCGGCGACCGTACGCATCGTCGAGGCGAAGCCCGTGGACGTCGAGTGGGCGACGATGACGCCGATGGCGTCGTACGAGGCGAAGACCGAACCGCCGTTGCTCGCCACGGCGTTGCGCACGGCCGTGGTGTCACCGGGAGCGGTGATGACGAGGTAGGCACGGGTGCCGGCGGCCCAGGCGGCGGCCGGGGCCGCGACGTTCGCCGTCGTCGACGCCGAGGCGCGGGAGGGCTCAGGGGTGGTCGATTCCACTGCCTGGGCGGGTGCGGCGAGGGCGACGGCCGCGCCGAGAGCGGCGGCGGCCGCGACCGAGAGTCTCAGCCGGCTGGATATCTGGGAAAACAATGCGTCCTCCGATGACCGGGTGGCGCTGGTGGCGCCGACCCGGCCGTGTGTTGTGTGGGGTGGACGCAAGATCCCAGACGTTGCCGTGCGGAAGGAAGGATTCAGTCCGACAAGCCCGTTGGCGTTACACAGTGTTGACCTGACGCGGCGCCGGTCGGGGTGGGTTTCCGCCTCGATGCGGCGCTTCGTTCCGGCTGGTACGTACCGGGCGCCGAACCGGGCCCGTGTCGGCGGGCATCCCGGCCCGGCGCACGCAGGCGATCGGCCTGCTCACGTACGGCGCGGCCCACCACCTGTTGACGCGGGTCGCCTCACTGCGGATGCTCGCCGAGACCGCCCCGCGCGCCGAGACGGACACCACCGACGTGCTGCGCCGCACGGTGCGGCCTGCGGGCGGCATGGGCGGCCCGGACGCCGGTCCCGGGCTGCCTCCGGGCGTGGCGGAGTCCTTGTTCGGAGCGGTTCCGCAGCGGGGCGGGGGGTCGACGGGGCTCGGCCTCTCCATCGCCCCGTGAGTCGCCCACGCGCACGGCGGAAGCCTCACCGCGGGCCGGGGGGAGTACTGCGCCTGCCGGTCGGTCCCGACGGTCAGTAGAGGCGCGGGGACATGACCTGGGGCTCGACGCCGGGTACTTCGAGGACGCAGCGGGGGATGCCGGGACCGGGTGCCGCCCGGATCGTCGCCGGGGTCGGCGGTTCGGTCGGCAGCTCGATGTGCACGGCCACCGGGTGACCGTGCCCGGTCGTGGCGTGCCCCGTCTCCTTGCCGTCGACGAGGACCTCCACCACGGCGGTGTGGCCGGTCTGGATCGTGACGCTGACCGAGTGCCCCGCGTGGTCGATGTGGAAATGGTGGCGTCGTCTCATGGGGTCGCCTCCGACCGGTCGCCGTCCACGCCCCCAGAACCAGGGTAGCCATCCGGCACCCGGGCAGCCGGTCGGCGGTGCGGGCGGCGTCACCCGAACAGCCGTCTTCCAGGCGTGCAACCACCCCTCCGTCCGGTGCACTGGAGAGGCAACACGTCCGCCGAGCATGGAGACGACCATGTACGAAATGCACGTCGGCATAGCGCCCCGAGACGGGGTCTTCGTCTGGCACGTGGCCGCCATGGGCACCGCGACCGCCCTGTGCGGGCAGTCCCTCCACGAGGAGCCCCTCGAAGAGCGCGAGAGGACCGACCGTCACTGCACCCCCTGCATGAGCTCGTTCCAGGAGTTGATGAACGACCGGCATTGACGGTGCGGGGCCTCGCGTAGGACACCGCACGGACCTGGGGAGTGCCCTAGGGGGTGTCTTGTCGATCATGCCGGGCTCGCGACGCCTGGCACCGCTCCTCGCCGCGTTGTCGTCGGTCGCCAACGCTCCGCGTTGACTCCCTCCTCCGCCTTGCGATCCACGGCACCAGACGCCGCTCCCCGATCCGGCCT
>NZ_JBHWBS010000014.1:0-33562 GCF_042735655.1 Streptomyces sp. NPDC059567
CACGTACGCGTTCTGCTTCGCGTCCAGATCGACCCGGTAGTAGAGCTTGCCGTCCTTCTTGATGCTGTCGCGGTAGCTCTGACCGGCCTTCAACTGCTGGGCGTCCAGGCTGGACGCGGCGCCCTCGACCTGCGTGGCGCCACCGTCGAAGGCGTACGGTTCCTCGCCGGCCGCCCATGCCGCGCCCGGCAGCACCGCGGCCGCGAACACCGCCGCCGCACCCGCCGCGGCGACCAGGGACCCGGCCGCCCGCATCCTCCCGCGCTGCCTCTTCACGCGCCTGTTCACGCGCCTCTCCTCGTGTCCGTAGCCGTCCCGCCCCGTACCCGCTTCACAACGAACACCGCCGCCGCGATCAGCACGGCGCCGCCGCCCGCCCCGGCGGCCCCGGTGACGGTCCATCCTGCCCCGCCCGTCCCTCCGCTGTCTGCGTGTGCGGACGATTCGCCCTGCTTGTCGGTCTTTCCGGCCATCGGCGCCGCACCGTGCTCCGGCCCGGTCAGCTTCTCGCCGATGACCGCGATCCGCAGGACCATGGCGATCTGCGGGTTCCGGGCGATCTCGGCCGTCTCGGCGCCCAGCGTGACGGCGATGTAGAAGCCGCCGGTGGTGTGCACCGGGACGACGTTGGGGTTGCTCTCGTACCGGTTGGTCCAGGCGATCGGCACCGTGCCCATGCTCAGCGCGGTGGGACGGCCGTTGTACGTGGTCTGCGAGCCGAACTCGCCGGTTCCGCCGCCGACGGGGTGGCGGGCGGGGGTGTAGACCTGCGTGCCGCCGTACGACATCACCGACGAAGAGCCGTCGACGGTCGGTTCGTTGGCGAACTCGACGTCGTAGCGCAGCTGCTGTCCCCAGCCGACCGGCACCTTGTACCAGAGGGTCTGCGAGGGCAGGAGCCGGTCGCGCCACACGCCCCGCCCGAGCTCCCGGGCGTCGTTGAAGCCGGTCCCGCCGCGGACGTCCTTCGGATCGCCGGTGGGCAGGACGGCCTCCTTGCCGCCGGATCCGTACTCCGGCTGCGACTGCGCCGGGGTGACTCCGGCGCGCAGCGGCTTCTCGACGCCGAGGACCAGCTCCAGCGGCCAGCGGGCCGCGTCGGACGCGGGCTTGCTGGAGCGCTCGACGACGAACCGGTAGCGGCCCGCCTTGTCGCAGGTCGAGTACCGCTTCTCGGTCGGGATGCGGGAGACGGCCGAGGTGAGCGGGACGGCTCCCTCGTTCTGGTGGAAGATCTCGCTGTTGGTCGCGCAGGTGCCCTCGCCGCCGGCGTGGGCGTAGACGAGGCCGGTGCTCAGCTTGTCGACGGTGTCCACGGCCGCTCCGGGCTGCGGCACGGCCGTCGCCGAGAAGTCCACCGTGGAGACGTCGTCCAGGTCGACGGCGTAGTACCGCTTCTCTCCGGGCCCGATGGTGTCCAGGTACTGCCCCGGTACGAGTCCGGGCGCCCGGTCGCTCGTCGGGGTGCCCGCGATCTGCTTGCCGCGCAGCCGGTAGCCGTCCGCCGAGAGCCGCGAGGCGCGCTGGAGCTGGCGGGCGAGCGCATCGGCGTCGGGCGCGTCGTAGTAACGGCCGTTGCCCGCCTCGGCGATGCACTCCAGCTGCGTGCGCGCCGCGCCCTTCACCTGGAAGCCGACGGTGTCGATCCGCAGGCCGACGCCGGCCTTGGCGAGCTGTGCGGCGACTTCGCAGGGCTTGGGGGTGCCGCAGGTGTCCTCGCCGTCGGAGATCAGCAGGATGGTGCGCGTCGCGATCGTTCCGCCGGAGGGCTCGGGGAGGTCCTGGGCGGCCTTCTGGAGGGAGAGGCCGATGGGGGTGTCCCCGGTGGGCTTCAGCTCCGCGACGGCGGCCTTGAGCCCGGCCCGGTCCAGCGGTGCGACGGGCCGGACGAGCCGGGTGTCCGTGCAGCCCTGGGGCCGGTCGGCGCCGTAGACCCGCAGTCCGGTGGGATGCCCGTCGGGCAGGCCGTCGACGACGGTGCCGACGGCGGTGCGGGCCGCCTCCATCCTCGTACGTCCCGAGCCGTCGTCGTCGCCCATGGAACCGGACGAGTCGAGCACCATCACGAGGCTGCCGCTCCCGGGCGCCTCCCTCTCGGCCGCGGCCGCTCCCGGTGCCGGCGCGAGCAGGAGGGCGAGCAACGCCCCCACCACCCAGCCGGCCGCTGTACGTCGCACTCTCATGCCGCTTCCCCCTTGACCGCGATCACTCAGCTTTGCTCTCGCAACCTAGTGATTTGCGTAGGCGAACTCAAGAGGGGCGGCGTCACGGTCCTGAAACAGCGCGAAGCCCCGGCCGCTCGAAAGCGGCCGGGGCCTCACACTCAGACATTCTGCGACTCAGACACCCGAACCTGCGGGCACGGAGTCGGTCGCCTCCGTCCACAGATCCTGCTCGGCGCGATCCGCCTGGATCTGGCGGTACACGAGGAGCCCGCCGATGGCGGCCAGTGCGACCAGGAGAAGCTTCTTCACCGCGCGACCTCGTCTTTCGTTGACGTAGGAGACTTCTGACGCCCACTCTACACACCGACCGATACCGATCGGTGACCTAGGCAGGGCCTGTGGCGCGAAAAGCAATCGGCCCGAACGGGTGAACCGTCGCCGTCCCGGCTCCCTCCGGCGACCAGTGGCCATGGAAACCGAAGACCCCCAACCGTGACCGGTCGGGGGTCTTCATGCTGTGGGGCTAACAGGATTTGAACCTGTGGCCTCATCCTTATCAGGGATGCGCTCTAACCAACTGAGCTATAGCCCCGCCGCGCTCTGCGGTGTGTGTCCCGCGCGCTGACTCCTGAAGATTAGCGCACGTGGGGGCCAGTCCCAAAATCGCCCGGGGCGGAGCCCCTGATGAGCACGGCTTCAGGCCCCCACGCAGCTCATTCGTCCTCGGCCAGCGTCAGCTCCACGCCGCCCACGAAACCGGCGGACAGGTTGTAGATGAACGCACCCAGCGTCGCCAGCGCGGTCATCAGGACCACGTCGATCACGGCGATCACGGAAGTGAACATGAGCACCCGCGGCAGCGAGAGGAACGACTGCAGATCGAAGCCGTTGGACTCGTTCGAGCCCGTCGCCTCGCTGATCGTGCCGCCGACGGTCGAGAAGACGCCCATGGCGTCCATGACCATCCACAGCACCGAAGCGGCCACGATCGTGCAGATGCCCAGCGCGATGGAGAGCAGGAAGCTCACCTTCATCACCGACCACGGGTCGGCCTTGGCCACCCGCAGCCGCGCCTTGCGCGTACGGGGCGTGGTGCGGGCCCCGGTACGCGGACGGCGCACCGCGCCGGTGTTCTGACCGCCCGCGCCGGCGGCCGGCGCCTGAGCACCGTACGCCTGCGGCGGGTGGTAGGGCCCGCTCGGCTGCTGCGCTCCCGCGCGTTCGCCGGGCCGCGGCCCGTTGTACGTCTCGTACGAGGGCCCCTGCCCTCGGGTGTCCGTCACCGCAACCCCCTGGGAGTCCGTGGCGGAACCACGGGCACCGTTCGCTCCGGCACCAGCAGAAGCTCCGGCAGCCGCCGAACCGGCGCCCGTGGCTCCACTCACGCTCTACTCCTCGTGCTCCCCGGCCGAGGGCTGGGTGCCCTCGGCTGCCTCGACCGCGGTCGCGGCCTCGACGCCATCGCCGTCGGCGGCGGCTTCGACCTCTTCGGCCTCGCTGCCCGCCTCGGCGTTCCGTGCGATGCCGACGACGGCATCGCGCTTGCCCAGGTTGATCAGCTGGACGCCCATGGTGTCACGGCCGGTCTCCCTGACTTCGTTGACTCGCGTACGAATCACACCGCCGGACAGCGTGATGGCGAGGATCTCGTCCGTCTCCTCGACCACCAGCGCGCCCACGAGCGAGCCTCGGTCCTCCACGATCTTGGCGGCCTTGATACCGAGGCCACCGCGACCCTGGACGCGGTACTCGTCGACGTTGGTCCGCTTCGCGTACCCACCGTCGGTGGCGGTGAAGACGAACGTACCCGGCCGGACGACATTCATCGAGAGCAGCTCGTCGCCCCCGCGGAAACTCATCCCCTTGACGCCCGACGTGGCGCGTCCCATCGGACGCAGCGCGTCGTCCGTCGCGGTGAAGCGAATCGACTGCGCCTTCTTGCTGATGAGCAGCAGATCGTCCTCCGCCGAGACCAGCTCGGCGCCGATCAGCTCGTCGTCGCTGCCGTCCTCCGCCTCACGGAGGTTGATCGCGATGACACCACCGGAACGCGGCGAGTCGTAGTCCTTCAGCGCGGTCTTCTTCACCAGACCGGCCTTGGTGGCGAGCACCAGGTACGGCGCGGCCTCGTAGTCGCGGATCGCGAGGATCTCGGCGATCTGCTCGTCCGGCTGGAAGGCCAGCAGGTTGGCGACGTGCTGACCGCGCGCGTCCCGGCCGGCGTCCGGAAGCTCGTACGCCTTGGCCCGGTAGACCCGGCCCTTGTTGGTGAAGAAGAGCAGCCAGTGGTGGGTCGTGGAGACGAAGAAGTGGTCGACGATGTCGTCCTGCTTCAGCTTCGTGCCACGGACGCCCTTGCCGCCGCGCTTCTGCGAGCGGTAGTCCTCGGTCTTCGTCCGCTTCACATAGCCGCCACGCGTGATGGTGACGACGATGTCCTCCTCGGCGATCAGGTCCTCGATGGACATGTCACCGTCGAAGGGCACCAGCTTGGAGCGGCGGTCGTCGCCGAACTTCTCGACGAGCAGCGCCAGCTCCTCGCTGACGATCTGGCGCTGACGCTCCTCGGAGGCGAGGATCGCGTTGTACTCGTTGATCTTCGCCTGGAGCTCGTCGTGCTCGGCGACGATCTTCTGGCGCTCCAGGGCGGCGAGCCGGCGCAGCTGCATCTCGAGGATGGCGTTGGCCTGGATCTCGTCGATCTGCAGCAGGCCCATCAGGCCCTCGCGCGCGACCTCGACCGTGTCACTGCGCCGGATGAGGGCGATGACCTCGTCGATCGCGTCCAGTGCCTTGAGCAGACCGCGCAGGATGTGGGCGCGCTCCTCGGCCTTGCGCAGCCGGAAGCGGGTCCGGCGCACGATGACCTCGATCTGGTGCGTCACCCAGTGGCGGATGAACGCGTCCAGGGAGAGCGTGCGCGGCACACCGTCGACGAGCGCCAGCATGTTGGCGCCGAAGTTCGTCTGCAGGTCGGTGTGCTTGTACAGGTTGTTCAGCACGACCTTGGCGACGGCGTCGCGCTTGAGCACGATGACGAGCCGCTGGCCGGTGCGGGACGAGGTCTCGTCGCGGACGTCGGCGATGCCGCCGATCTTGCCGTCCTTCACCAGGTCGGCGATCTTCTGCGCGAGGTTGTCCGGGTTGGTCTGGTACGGAAGCTCCGTGACCACCAGGCACTGGCGGTTCTGGATCTCCTCGACCTCGACGACCGCGCGCATCGTGATGGAGCCGCGACCGGTGCGGTACGCCTCCTCGATGCCCTTGCGGCCCACGACCAGCGCGCCGGTCGGGAAGTCAGGGCCCTTGATGCGCTCGATGAGCGCGTCGAGCAGCTCCTCGTGCGTGGCCTCCGGGTGCTCCAGCGCCCACTGGGCACCGGCCGCGACCTCGCGCAGGTTGTGCGGCGGGATGTTGGTCGCCATACCGACCGCGATACCGGCCGAGCCGTTGACCAGCAGGTTCGGGAAGCGCGCCGGCAGGACCGTCGGCTCCTGGTTACGGCCGTCGTAGTTGTCCTGGAAGTCGACGGTCTCCTCGTCGATGTCCCGGAGCATCTCCATGGCCAGCGGCATCATCTTGCACTCGGTGTACCGCATGGCGGCGGCCGGGTCGTTGCCCGGGGAACCGAAGTTGCCGTTGGAGTCCACCAGCGGCAGCCGCATCGACCAGGGCTGGGCGAGGCGGACGAGCGCGTCGTAGATGGAGGAGTCGCCGTGCGGGTGGTACGTACCCATGACGTCGCCGACGACGCGGGCGCACTTGTAGAAGCCCTTCTCGGGCCGGTAGCCGCCGTCGTACATCGCGTACAGCACACGCCGGTGGACCGGCTTGAGGCCGTCCCGCACGTCGGGCAGCGCGCGCGACACGATGACGGACATCGCGTAGTCGAGGTACGAGCGCTGCATCTCGGTCTCGAGCCCGACGGGCTCGATCCGCAGCACCGGCTCTTCTTCTTCGGTGGTCACAGGGGGGTTCTCGTCGGCCATTGCTGGTCGTCAGTCCTTTCGTACGGTCAGCTGAGACCGACTCAGATGTCGAGGAAGCGAACGTCCTTGGCGTTGCGCTGGATGAACGAACGCCGGGCTTCGACGTCCTCGCCCATCAGCACCGAGAACAGGTCGTCCGCCTGGGCCGCGTCGTCCAGGGTCACCTGGCCGAGGACACGGTGGTCCACGTCCATCGTGGTGACGCGCAGCTCCTCGGCGTTCATCTCGCCCAGACCCTTGAAGCGCTGGATCGAGTCTTCCTTGATCCGCTTGCCGTTCCGCTTGCCCAGCTCGACCAGCGCGTCGCGCTCACGGTCCGAGTACGCGTACTCGAAGTCGTCCCGGCCCCACTTGATCTTGTAGAGCGGCGGACGGGAGAGGTAGACGTGACCGGCCTCGACCAGCGGACGCATGAAGCGGAAGAGGAAGGTCAGCAGCAGGGTGTTGATGTGCTGGCCGTCGACGTCGGCGTCCGCCATCAGAATGATCTTGTGATAGCGGAGCTTCTCGATGTCGAAGTCCTCGTGGACTCCGGTGCCGAAGGCCGAGATCAGCGCCTGGACCTCGGTGTTCTGCAGGATCTTGTCGATCCGCGCCTTCTCGACGTTCAGGATCTTGCCGCGAATCGGCAGAATGGCCTGGTACATCGGGTTACGGCCGGACTTGGCCGAGCCACCGGCCGAGTCACCCTCGACGATGAAGATCTCGCACTTGGTGGGGTCGTTCGACTGGCAGTCGCTCAGTTTGCCCGGGAGGGACGCCGACTCCAGCAGGCCCTTGCGGCGGGTCAGGTCGCGCGCCTTGCGGGCCGCCACGCGCGCGGTGGCCGCCTGGATCGACTTGCGGATGATGTCCGCGGCCTCGACCGGGTTGCGGTCGAACCAGTCGTTGAGGTGCTCGTGGACGATCTTCTGGACGAAGGTCTTGGCCTCCGTGTTGCCCAGCTTCGTCTTCGTCTGGCCCTCGAACTGCGGCTCGCCCAGCTTGACCGAGATGATCGCCGTCAGACCCTCGCGGATGTCCTCACCCGTGAGGTTGTCGTCCTTCTCGCGCAGCAGCTTCTTGTCCCGCGCGTAGCGGTTCACCAGGCCCGTCAGCGCGGCCCGGAAGCCCTCCTCGTGCGTACCGCCCTCATGCGTGTGGATCGTGTTCGCGAAGGAGTACACACCCTCGCTGTACTGCGAGTTCCACTGCATCGCGATCTCGACCGAGAGCGTGCGCTCCTTGTCCTCGGCCTCGACGTCGATGACGGTCGGGTGGATCAGCTCGCCCTTGCGCGAGTTGAGGTACTTCACGAAGTCGACGATGCCGCCCTCGTAGTGGTACTTCACCGTGCGCGCGGTGGGCTCGGCGGCCGCCTCGGCGTCCGGGTCGTCGGCGCCGACGGTCGCCTTCGCGGACTCGCGCTCGTCGGTGAGGGCGATGGTGAGGCCCTTGTTGAGGAAGGCCATCTCCTGGAAGCGGCGCGAGAGCGTCTCGAAGGAGTACTCGGTCGTCTCGAAGATGTCCGGGTCGGACCAGAACGTGACCGAGGTGCCGGTCTCGTCGGTCTCCTCGTGCTTCGCGAGGGGCGCGGTCGGGACGCCCATCTTGTAGTCCTGCGTCCAGCGGTGGCCGTCGGTCTTGATCTCCACCGAGACCTTGGTGGAGAGGGCGTTGACGACGGAGACGCCGACGCCGTGCAGACCGCCGGAGACGGCGTAGCCGCCGCCGCCGAACTTGCCGCCCGCGTGGAGGACCGTCAGCACGACCTCGACGGCCGGCTTGCCCTCGGAGGGGACGATGCCGACGGGGATGCCGCGGCCGTTGTCGACGACGCGGACACCGCCGTCGGCCAGGATCGTCACGTCGATGGTGTCCGCGTGGCCGGCCAGGGCCTCGTCGACGGAGTTGTCGACGACCTCCTGCACCATGTGGTGCAGTCCGCGCTCGCCGGTCGACCCGATGTACATGCCGGGTCGCTTGCGGACCGCGTCCAGACCCTCGAGGACGGTGATCGCGCTGGCGTCGTACGACGCAGCGTTGGCGGACGGAGTGTTCTCGTTGGGGTTGCCGGAATCGGCCACGAAGCGCCCTTTCTGGCACAGCACAGGCCGTTCTCCGGGCATACGGGAGCGGCTGCGTCGTTCGACTTGTTCCGCGGGGTGGCGGGATTGTCTACCAGTCTACCGGTAGCGCCGACACGAATGGGGGTTTGCCGGTACCTGAGTCCGCATGTGCCGCCCTGGGCGGGAGCGAGACGACTCCCCATATCCAGGGAGGGGCTCCGAAGGGCTCTGACGGCCACCCAGCGCTTCGAGTCGTAGCGGGGCGTGGGCACCGCGGCCGCAACCGCTGCGGGCGATCGCTCCCCACCCACCCACCCCGTTGTGGGCATACGTTCCGCAGGGCGGAACGGGTGGGCACAACGCACAAGACCGGCGCCTTCGCTTGACCCCGCCCCGCCCGGCGCTCTAGCCGTACGTGTCCCCAGGCCCGACAGACCCCGGCGCCCGCAACGGCCCGTACCCCTTCCGCGGACCACCCGGCCCCAGGACCTTGATCACCCGCACCGTCCCGTGCCCCAGATCCTCGTTCAGCCGCGCCACCAGCCTCGGCGCCAGCAGCCGAAGCTGCGTCGCCCACGCCGTGGAGTCGCACTGCACGGTGAGCACCCGCTCCTCCGGCGCCTCGTCGTACTTCAGCGGTACGCAGTGGTTCGCCAGGTCCTCGCCCACGATCTGCGGCCAGCGCCCCATGACCCCGCCCACCGCCGCCGGCGTCTCCCAGCCGCGCTCGGTGATGAGCCGGTTGATCGCGGCGCCGAGCCCGACCGGGTCGCGTCCGTCGGCATGGGCGCCCGAGCGCAGCCCGCCGCCGCGCCGGGCCTGCTTCTTCTGCTGCGCCGCCGCGCCCCGCGCCTTCGCCTGCTCCTTGGCCGCGCGCAGCGCGACCCGCGCGAGATCCACACCCGACGGCTCGGCCGCCTTGGGGGCCTGGGAGACCCCGGCCTGCGGGATCTGCGCCTGGGGGCTCTCGTTCTCGCTCACGACCTCACAGCCTCTCCACCGAACCCCCCGCGACCGCGTACCGGACCCCCGCGAGCACCCCCGGGACGTCGTCGTCCACCGCCGCCGTCACGAGCACCTGCTCGCCCGGAGCCACCAGCTCCGCGAGCCGCTCCCGGCGCCGCGCGTCCAGCTCCGCGAAGACGTCGTCGAGGACGAGCACCGGCTCGTTCCCCTCCGCCCGCAGCAGGTCGTACGAGGCCAGCCGCAGCGCCAGCGCGTACGACCAGGACTCCCCGTGGCTCGCGTATCCCTTCGCCGGCAGATCGCCGAGCTTGAGCAGCAGCTCGTCCCGGTGCGGCCCGACCAGCGTCACGCCGCGCTCGATCTCCTGCTTGCGCACCTCCGCGAGCGCGGCGATCAGCTGCTCGTACAGCTCCTCACGGCTGTGCCCGGGGCCCGGCGCGGACGGTCGGTACTCCAGCAGAATCGGTCCGCCACCCGGCGCCAGCTGCTCGTACGCCTTGTCGGCCAGCGGCTGCAGTACGGCGATCAGATCCAGCCGCTGCGCCAGCAGCTCGGCGCCCGCCCGCGCCAGATGCTGGTCCCACACGTCCAGCGTCGACAGGTCCATGCCACGGCCGCCGTGCCGCCTGGCCATCGCCGCGGACTTCAGCAGGGTGTTGCGCTGCTTGAGCACCCGGTCGTAGTCGGAGCGCACACCCGCCATGCGCGGCGCGCGCGCCGTGATCAGCTCGTCGAGGAAGCGCCGGCGCTCCCCGGGATCGCCCTTGACCAGGGCCAGATCCTCCGGAGCGAACAGCACGGTCCGTACGATCCCCAGGACGTCACGCGGCCTGACCTGCGAGGACCTGTTGATACGGGCACGATTGGCCCGGCCCGGGTTGAGCTCGAGCTCGACCAGCTGGGAGCGCTCGCCCTGGGTGACCGCGGCGCGGATGATCGCCCGGTCCGCTCCCATACGTACGAGCGGGGCGTCCGAGGCGACGCGGTGGCTGCCGAGGGTCGCGAGATAGCCGACGGCCTCGACCAGATTGGTCTTGCCCTGGCCGTTGGCGCCCACGAAAGCGGTGACGCCCGGATCGAGCGGGACCTCGACCCGGGCGTAGGAGCGGAAGTCGGCCAGCGACAGATGCGTGACATGCATGGTGTGCGCCGACCTTCCCCCGGCTGCTGTGCACCGAGGGGTGCACAGCCTGTGGATTACTTCTTGGACTCGACCGCGTGGCCGCCGAACTGGTTGCGCAGCGCGGCGATCATCTTCATCTGCGGGGAGTCGTCCTGACGGGACGCGAACCGCGCGAACAGCGAGGCGGTGATCGCGGGCAGCGGCACCGCGTTGTCGATCGCGGCCTCCACCGTCCAGCGGCCCTCGCCGGAGTCCTGTGCGTAACCGCGGAGCTGGTCCAGGTGCTCGTCCTCGTCCAGCGCGTTGACCGCCAGGTCCAGCAGCCAGGAACGGATGACCGTGCCCTCCTGCCAGGAGCGGAAGACCTCGCGCACGTCGGTGACGGAGTCGACCTTCTCCAGGAGTTCCCAGCCCTCGGCGTACGCCTGCATCATCGCGTACTCGATGCCGTTGTGGACCATCTTCGCGAAGTGGCCGGCACCGACCTTGCCCGCGTGGACCGAGCCGAACTCGCCCTCGGGCTTGAGCGCGTCGAAGATCGGCTGGACCCGCGCCACGTGCTCGGCGTCGCCGCCGTACATCAGCGCGTAGCCGTTCTCCAGGCCCCAGACACCGCCGGAGACGCCGCAGTCGACGAAGCCGATGCCCTTGGCCGCGAGCTCCTCGGCGTGCTTCTCGTCGTCGGTCCAGCGGGAGTTGCCGCCGTCCACGACGATGTCGCCGGGAGCGAGCAGCTCCGCCAGCTCGTCGATGGTGGACTGGGTCGCGGCACCCGCCGGGACCATGACCCACACGACGCGCGGACCCTTGAGCTTGCCCACAAGCTCTTCCAGGCTGTGGACATCGGCGAGGTCCGGGTTGCGGTCGTATCCGATGACGGTGTGGCCTGCGCGGCGGATGCGCTCACGCATGTTGCCGCCCATCTTGCCGAGACCGACGAGACCGAGCTCCATCAGAGATTCCTTAAGCGTCGTGTGCGGTTTACCCGGGTCCGAGCCTACGCCCGGACCCGGGTGCACACCTGTGGGGTCAGCCGCTCAGTCGACGCCCACCAATGAGCTGTCAGCCGCTCAGGCGAACCGGCATGATCAGGTACTTGTACGCCTCGTCCGCCTCGGCGTCGACCGCCGGCTTGCCGCTCAGAAGCGCCGGCTTGGTGGACGTCGTGAAGGAGAGCTGGGCGACCGGGGAGTCGATCGCGCTCAGGCCGTCCAGCAGGAAGGTCGGGTTGAAGGCGATCGAGATGTCGTCGCCCTCCAGCTGCGCGTCCACACGCTCCACAGCCTGTGCGTCGTCGCTGGAGCCCGCCTCCAGGATCAGCACGCCCTGCTCGAAGCTGAGGCGGACCGGGGTGTTGCGCTCGGCCACCAGGGCCACACGCTTGACGGCCTCGACGAACGGAGCGGTCTCGATCACCGCGACCGAGTTGAACTCGGTGGGGAAGAGCGTCCGGTACTTCGGCAGGTCGCCCTCGAGCAGCCGGGTGGTGGTGCGGCGGCCGGCGCCCTCGAAGCCGATCAGGCCCTCGCCCTTGCCGGAGCCGGAGAGCGCCAGGGTGACCGTGTCACCGCTCGTCAGCGCCTTGGCGGTGTCCAGGAGCGTCTTCGCGGGCACCAGGGCGACGGCGGAGGCGTCCGGGGACTCCGGCTTCCACAGGAACTCGCGGACCGCGAAGCGGTAGCGGTCGGTGGAGGCCAGGGTGACCGTGTCGCCCTCGATCTCGATGCGCACACCGGTGAGGACGGGCAGCGTGTCGTCACGGCCCGCGGCGATGGCGACCTGGGCGGCGGCGGAGGCGAAGACCTCACCGGGCACGGTGCCGGTCGCGGTGGGCATCTCCGGCAGCGCCGGGTACTCCTCCACAGGCAGGGTGTGGAGGGTGAAGCGGGAGGAGCCGCAGACCACGGTCGCCCGTACACCGTCTGTGGAAATCTCCACCGGGCGGTTCGGCAGGGCGCGGCAGATGTCGGCGAGCAGGCGGCCGGAGACCAGGACGGTGCCGTCCTCCTCGACCTCCGCCTCGACGGAGACACGGGCCGAGACCTCGTAGTCGAAGCTCGAGAAGCTCAGCGCGCCGTCCTCGGCCTTCAGCAGAAGGCCCGCGAGTACGGGCGCCGGCGGACGGGCCGGGAGGCTGCGGGCCACCCAGGCCACCGCCTCCGCGAGTACATCGCGCTCCACCCGGATCTTCACCGGAACCGCCTCCTGCTGTTGCTGGCTCTTCGTCGACTGCGGGAACCAGTCTGACGTACGCCGCCGACACTCGGTGCGGCTCGGGGTCAAGTCGCGACAAGAGGCCGACGAGGCTCCGGCGCCGAGTTGTGCACAGGTCCCACTTCGAAGCGGATTCCGGGCTAACTCTATGTGGGAGTAGTAGTAGGGCCTGTGGAAACCGTGGATAACGTCGTATGCGCAGGTCAACGCCGGTTTTTTGTCCACTGCCCCTGTGGGTGGACCCGGTGGACAACCGGGGTCTTCTGTGGACACCCGAAAGTTCTGCACACCCGGTACACAGGCAACCTGGAGTTCTCCCCAGTACTGTCCCCAGCTTTACCCACGTTCCCCACAGCCCAATCGTCTCCCTTGGTGTGACCGCTTTCACTCGACGCGGTGATGCCGGGTGTTTTGTTGCCGAACAGTGGACAGCGGTGTGGAGAAGCTGTGGGCAACCGACGGCAGCCTGTGGGTCGCCGGTGGACAACCGAGAGGACGCCCTGTGGACGAAAGATTCGTCCACAACCTGTGGATCAAGGTTGCCAACAAATCCACACCCATCTGACCTGGAGTGATGACCCCTCAGCCGGCGGGCCTGTGGATGGGATCCGGATAACTCGGCAGTCCCCACCCTGTGGACGGAAGATCATCCCCCAATCTGTGGAGAACGTGCCACCCGCTCCACGGATTCGAACAGCACGGCCGTGCACAACCGTGCGGGAAACGGCGAAGGGCGCCCCGGGAGGTGTCCCGGAGCGCCCTTCAAGGGGTGCGGAGCGGCTCTCAGCCGTGCCCGTGAGCCGCCTGAGCCGCCGCCTCAGCCGTTCTTGATGCGGTTGGTCAGCTCGGTGACCTGGTTGTAGATCGAGCGCCGCTCGGCCATCAGCGCGCGGATCTTCCGGTCCGCGTGCATCACCGTCGTATGGTCGCGTCCACCGAACTGCGCGCCGATCTTAGGCAGCGACAGATCCGTCAGCTCCCGGCACAGATACATGGCGATCTGGCGGGCCGTCACCAGGACCCGGCTGCGCGAGGACCCGCAGAGGTCCTCCACCGTGAGTCCGAAGTAGTCGGCCGTGGCCGCCATGATGGCCGGCGCCGTGATCTCCGGCGCCGAGTCCTCGCCGCCCGGGATCAGGTCCTTGAGGACGATCTCGGTCAGACCCAGGTCCACCGGCTGGCGGTTGAGGCTGGCGAAGGCGGTGACGCGGATCAGCGCGCCCTCCAGCTCACGGATGTTCCGCGAGATCCGGGAGGCGATGAACTCCAGCACCTCCGGCGGGGCGTTGAGCTGCTCCTGCACCGCCTTCTTGCGGAGGATCGCGATCCGCGTCTCCAGCTCCGGCGGCTGCACGTCGGTGGTGAGGCCCCACTCGAAGCGGTTGCGGAGCCGGTCCTCCAGGGTCACCAGCTGCCTGGGCGGCCGGTCGGAGGAGAGCACGATCTGCTTGTTCGCGTTGTGGAGCGTGTTGAAGGTGTGGAAGAACTCCTCCTGCGTCGACTCCTTGCTCGCGAGGAACTGGATGTCGTCGACCAGCAGGATGTCCACGTCGCGATAGCGCTTGCGGAAGGTGTCGCCCTTGCCGTCGCGGATCGAGTTGATGAACTCGTTGGTGAACTCCTCGGAGCTCACGTACCGCACGCGCGTGCCCGGGTAGAGGCTGCGCGCGTAGTGCCCGATCGCGTGCAGCAGATGGGTCTTGCCGAGACCCGACTCGCCGTAGATGAAGAGCGGGTTGTACGCCTTCGCCGGCGCCTCGGCCACCGCGACCGCGGCGGCGTGGGCGAACCGGTTCGAGGAACCGATGACGAAGGTGTCGAAGAGGTATCGGGGGTTCAGCCGTGCATGCTGCTCGCCCGGGGCGCCGGCCGCGGAAGCCTGTCCGGTGGAGGAGGCGGCGCCGCCACCCACGGGACCCGGTACCGGTCCGCCCGGTCGGAGACCGGGGCCGCCGCCCGAGCGCGGAGCGTCGGGCAGCTCGGCCCGCTCCGGCCGCTGCGGCTGGTCGTAGGCGGACGGCCGCTCGTCGTACCGCGGCTGCTGGGGCTGCTGCGTACGCGGGCCCGCGTACGGATCGCGCTCCTGGAACGAGCCGAGCCGCGGCTGCTGCCAGGACAGGTCGTCCTGGGTGCGCGGCCAGGAGCCCGGGTCGGGGCGCTGCTGCTGGTAGTCCGGGTAGGCGGGGCGCGCCGTGGGCAGGCCGTCGTCCGGCATGGGGCGGTGGCCGCCATAGCCGTCGTACTTGTCGTAGGACTCCGCCGGCGGCCGCTCGTCGTAGCGCGGCGGCTGCTGCTGGACCGGAGGGGCGAGGGGGGTCGGCTCGCCGACCGAGTCGTCGACGGTGATCGCGATCCGGATCGGTCGGCCGCACTCGCGGCTCAGGGTCTCGCTGATCAGCGGAGCCAGGCGTCCCTCGAGAACTCGCTTGCCCCATTCGTTGGGGACGGCGAGCAGTGCGGTGTCGGCCACCAGTGCGAGAGGCTGGCAGCGCTCGATCCACTGCTTGTCCTTGGGCTCGATGCCCTGCTGGCCTTCCGCGAGGAGCTGCTCGAGCACGCGTGGCCACACTGCGGCAAGATCGGCAGGTACGTCAGCCACAGGGCACGCTTTCTCGCAGGTCCCACGAATGTGTGGTTCTCGGGACGGTGGGTCGAAGTTCCGTCTAGGACAGGTAAGGACAGAACGGAAAAAGATTGAGGAGTCCAGCCACGGTAGTCGCGGCGGCTGACCTCGTTCAAGTTGTTGTCCACAGCCTGTGCACAATGGACCCCGGTGATCGGTCGGTTTGACCGGATGGCGTAGCCGCGCGTACCGTAACCAGGTCGAGTTGTCGATGGCTGCTGCCGCCTGCCTCCGATGGGCAAAGATCACGGTCTGTGATCGTGAAGCGGTGCACTCGGGCGTATTGCGAGCTACTCGTGGGCGCACGGTGACAGCCAGGCGATGTCCCGCCATCTACGAATCATTTCTGGAGCCCCCGAGTGAGCAAGCGCACCTTCCAGCCGAACAACCGTCGCCGCGCCAAGACCCACGGCTTCCGCCTGCGGATGCGTACGCGCGCCGGTCGCGCCATCCTGGCGAACCGCCGTTCCAAGGGTCGCTCGAGCCTGTCCGCCTGATCCGCTTAAACAGGTCATGACGTGCTGCCTACCGAGAATCGGCTGAGGCGGCGCGAGGACTTCGCAACCGCGGTACGCCGAGGGCGCCGGGCCGGTCGCCCGCTCCTCGTCGTCCACCTGAACAGCGGTGCAACGAACCCGCACGCGCCTGGGGAGAGCGCTTCCCCGGCACGTGCGGGTTTCGTCGTGAGCAAGGCCGTGGGCGGCGCCGTCGTACGCAACCAGGTAAAGCGACGCCTGCGCCATCTCGTCCGCGAACGACTGTCCGAGCTGCCCCCCGGTAGCCTGGTGGTCGTACGGGCGTTGCCCGGAGCCGGCGACGCCGATCACGCACAGCTGGCCCGAGACCTGGACACCGCTCTTCAGCGGCTCCTGGGAGGGGGCACGCGATGAAGTACCCGCTGCTGGCTCTCATCAAGCTGTACCAGTGGACGATCAGCCCGCTCCTCGGGCCCGTCTGCCGGTACTACCCGTCGTGTTCCCACTATGGATTCACGGCCATCGACCGGCATGGCGCGATCAAGGGCACAGCCCTGACCGCCTGGCGCATCCTGCGGTGCAATCCGTGGTCGCCCGGCGGCGTGGACCACGTGCCTCCGCGCAAGCGTCCTCGCTGGCATGAACTGCTGCGGAACACGTTGCGTGGCGACAAGGGCGGGTCCACCGCCGAGACGAGCCCGGCCGCAGAGACCTCGCCCAATGCTCAAGGAGCCTGATTAGTGGACACGATTGCCAATTTTTTCAGCTTCATCACCACACCTGTCTCATGGGTGATCGTCCAGTTCCACAAGCTGTACGGGGAGATCTTCGGCCCTGACACGGGCTGGGCCTGGGGCCTGTCGATCGTGTCCCTCGTGGTGCTGATCCGTATCTGTCTGATCCCGCTCTTCGTGAAGCAGATCAAGTCGACGCGGAACATGCAGGCGCTCCAGCCGAAGATGAAGGCGATCCAGGAGCGCTACAAGAGCGACAAGCAGCGTCAGTCCGAAGAGATGATGAAGCTGTACAAGGAGACGGGCACCAACCCGCTCTCCTCGTGCCTTCCCATCCTGGCGCAGTCGCCGTTCTTCTTCGCCCTCTACTCGGTGCTGTCCCACATCGCCGAGGGCAAGACGATCGGCGTCATCGATCAGCCGCTGCTCGAGAGTGCCCGCCAGGCGCACATCTTCGGCGCCCCGCTGGCCGCCACCTTCACCGACAGCGCCGCCGAGGTCGCCGCTCTCGACGCCTCGCTGACCTCGGTCCGCATCGTCACCGCGGTCATGATCATCATGATGTCGGCCTCGCAGTTCTACACGCAGCGCCAGCTGATGATGAAGAACGTCGACCTCTCGGTGAAGACGCCGTACATGCAGCAGCAGAAGATGCTCATGTACATCTTCCCGGTGATCTTCGCCGTCATGGGCATCAACTTCCCCGTCGGTGTCCTCGTCTACTGGCTGACCACCAACGTGTGGACCATGGGCCAGCAGATGTACGTGATCAGCCAGAACCCCACCCCGGGCAGCAAGGCCCAGGACGCCTACCTCCAGCGCCTGCTGAAGAGCGTCGGGTCGCACGGTGAGGTCCGCGGTCGCCGTCGGAAGAACATCGTCAAGGCCATCGTCGCCAAGGGCGCCGATCGCAACGAGAACGAGCGCCGCTTCTTCTCGGGCCTGGCCAAGGCGGGCTTCGCCCCCCAGGCCGACGGCACCGTGATCAAGAGCGACACCGTCGCCGCCGAGGTCGAGGGTGGTGCCGCCGCCAGGCGTCAGCAGCCCAAGCGCCAGACCAAGGCGAAGCGACAGGCCGCGGCCCAGCACTCCACGGCGAAGCCCGAGGACGCCGAGGGTTCCGACACGTCCGGCGAGAAGCCCACCACCTCGCTGGAGAAGAAGCCGCAGGACGAGGCCAAGAGCGAGGCCAAGGACTCGGAGCAGGGCGACAAGCCCACGCGTCCGAGCCGGGCCAACTCCGGCGGCAACCGTCAGGCCAAGTCCGGTCAGCGCAAGGGCCAGCAGCGCCCGAAGCACCCGTCGTCCAAGAAGTAGAAGGAGTCCATCCGTGACGGAAGGCACCATCTCCGCCGCCGCCGAGGGTGGCGACACCCTCACCCGCCTGGAGCAGGAGGGTGAGATCGCGGCCGACTACCTCGAGGGTCTGCTCGACATCGCCGACCTCGACGGCGACATCGACATGGACGTCGAGGCGGACCGTGCGGCGGTCTCGATCGTCAGCGACTCGAGCAGCCGCGACCTGCAGAAGCTCGTGGGGCGGGACGGCGAGGTGCTGGAGGCGCTCCAGGAGCTGACCCGCCTGGCCGTGCACCGGGAGACCGGTGACCGCAGCCGGCTGATGCTCGACATCGCCGGGTTCCGCGCCAAGAAGCGCGCGGAGCTCGCCGAGATCGGTGCCAAGGCCGCGTCCGAGGTGAAGTCGACCGGTGAGCCGGTCAAGCTGGACCCGATGACGCCGTTCGAGCGCAAGGTCGTGCACGACGCGGTCGCCGCGGCCGGTCTGCGCAGTGAGTCCGAGGGCGAGGAGCCGCAGCGCTTCGTCGTCGTACTCCCTGCCTGACCCCTCTCGCAGAGTCGGCCCCGTCTGCTCGCAGGCGGGGCCGATCTTGTCAGCCTGATAGTCAGCCACCACAGTGCGCTCGCACCTATGTGTGCGGTGCGGAAGGACGGTTCCCGTGACGGAGGCAGCGGAGCTCCCCCCTGCGCCCGAACAGGCGCGGACGGTATTCGGTGAGTTCTTCCCGGAGGCCGTCCGGTACGCGGAGCTCCTCGCGGACGCGGGCGTCAAGCGCGGGCTGATCGGCCCGCGTGAGGTTCCCCGGCTGTGGGAGAGGCACCTGCTGAACTGTGCGGTGCTCTCCGAGGTGGTGCCCGAGGGCGTCACCGTGTGCGACGTCGGCTCGGGCGCCGGGCTGCCCGGTATCCCCCTGGC
This sequence comes from Streptomyces sp. NPDC059567, assembly GCF_042735655.1. Classification (NCBI taxonomy): domain Bacteria; kingdom Bacillati; phylum Actinomycetota; class Actinomycetes; order Kitasatosporales; family Streptomycetaceae; genus Streptomyces; species Streptomyces sp. NPDC059567. Next base: position 18,554 of record NZ_JBHWBS010000014.1, read on the forward strand.
CCTCGTACGGCCGGACCTGAAGATCACGCTCCTGGAGCCGTTGCTCCGCCGTACGAACTTCCTCCAGGAGGTCGTGGAGCTGCTGGGCCTGGACCATGTCACCGTGGTGCGCGGCCGCGCCGAGGAGATGCTCGGCAAGCTCCCGCCCGTGCATGTCGTGACCGCGCGCGCCGTGGCGCCGCTGGACCGGCTGGCCGGCTGGGGAGTCCCGCTGCTGCGTCCGTACGGCGAGATGCTGGCGCTCAAGGGCGACACGGCCGAGGAGGAGATCGCCGGCGCCCGCGCCGCGCTCTCCAAGCTCGGTGTCGTGGGGACCTCCGTGGTCCAGGTCGGCGAGGGCATCGTGGATCCCCTGTCGACCGTCGTACGAGTGGAGGTCGGCGAGAGCCCGGGCGGTGTGAGGTTCGCCGCAAAGCGAGCCAAGGCCGCCCGTCCCAGCCGGACGCGTCGTCGCCGCTGAGCCGTCAATGCGGCGTGACTGAGTCGTCAACGCGACTCGACTGAGCCGTACAAGCTGCCATACGTACGTATTTCGGAGTGTCGAGCGGTCCTGCGTGGGCGGCGAGTGCATCGTGTTTCACGTGAAACGTCGCTCACTGCTGCAGGGGATCATCAGCCGCGGCCGCGCGGCTGCCACGCCCCGGGACCGCAAACCTCTCGCGAAGCCACTCGCGAGAGGGACGGGATTGTCCACAGAGGTGGAATCCTCCACAGAACCACGGGCCTCGCTGGTTCACGACCCCGAAAGCATGGCAGGCTCTGTTCATCGCGAGCCTGAAGCCGAGGAGAGTGAATCCTTGCGGTCCGACGCCAACATCGCGGGACCGATGACCGATCCGGTCCCCGGTCCCCGAACCGAATCGGCGGGGGAGGATGTTTCACGTGAAACACCGCCCCCGATGGACGACACCCCCATTGGTCGTGCTGCCCAACTGGCAGTAGAGGCACTGGGGCGTGCCGGCGAGGGTCTTCCCCGGCCTGCACAGACGCGCGTGATGGTGGTTGCCAACCAGAAGGGCGGTGTCGGCAAGACGACCACGACGGTCAACCTTGCCGCCTCCCTGGCGCTGCACGGCGCGCGCGTCCTGGTCATCGACCTCGACCCGCAGGGCAACGCCTCCACGGCCCTGGGGATCGACCACCATGCCGAAGTTCCCTCGATCTATGACGTCCTGGTGGAGAGCAAGCCGCTCTCCGACGTGGTGCAGCCCGTTCAGGATGTCGAAGGTCTCTTCTGCGCTCCCGCCACCATCGATCTCGCCGGTGCGGAGATCGAGCTGGTGTCGCTGGTGGCGCGGGAGAGTCGACTGCAGCGAGCGATCCAGGCGTACGAGCAGCCGCTGGACTACATCCTGATCGACTGCCCGCCCTCGCTCGGCCTGCTGACGGTCAACGCCATGGTGGCGGGGGCCGAGGTGCTGATCCCGATCCAGTGCGAGTACTACGCGCTGGAGGGCCTGGGCCAGCTCCTGCGGAATGTCGACCTGGTGCGTGGGCACCTCAACCCCACGCTTCATGTCTCGACGATCCTGCTCACCATGTACGACGGCCGGACGAGGCTCGCCTCGCAGGTCGCCGACGAGGTGCGCACCCACTTCGGCGAGGAGGTGCTGCGGACCAGCATCCCGCGATCCGTGCGCATCTCGGAGGCGCCGAGCTACGGCCAGACCGTCCTCACCTACGACCCGGGCTCGAGTGGTTCGCTGTCGTATCTCGAGGCGGCCCGTGAGATCGCGCTGCGGGGTGTCGGTATCCAGTACGACCCTCAGCACGTCCACGTGGGCCACCAGAACAGCCAGCCAAGCATGTCGGAGGGGATCCAGTGAGTGAGCGACGTAGGGGGTTGGGGCGTGGGCTCGGTGCGCTGATCCCTGCTGCTCCCCAGGAGCGGCAGGCGCCGGTCGTCGGTGTGGGGGCGGGCGCTGCCTCCCCCGGAGCCGTTCCGGCCCTGTCCTCGGAGCGAGGGGTGGCTGCCGCGAAGGTGGCGACCCTTCCTCAGAGCCCGCAGTCTCCGGACTCGGTCGTTCCCGTGATCGAGGCCGTGGCGGTCGAGGAGCCGGAGTCCCCCGCCGGGGCGCACTTCGCCGAGCTGCCGCTGGACTTCATCACGCCCAACCCGAAGCAGCCGCGTGAGGTCTTCGACGAGGATGCTCTGGCGGAGCTGGTCACCTCCATCAAGGAGGTGGGTCTGCTCCAGCCGGTCGTCGTGCGGCAGCTGGGTGCAGAGCGCTACGAGCTCATCATGGGCGAGCGTCGCTGGAGGGCCTGCCGTGAGGCCGGCCTGGAGCGCATCCCCGCGATCGTTCGTGCCACGGAGGACGAGAAGCTTCTCCTGGATGCCCTCCTGGAGAACCTTCACCGGGCGCAGCTGAACCCGCTGGAAGAGGCCGCCGCCTACGACCAGCTGCTCAAGGACTTCAACTGCACCCACGACCAGCTGGCCGACCGCATCGGGCGCTCGCGGCCGCAGGTCTCCAACACGCTGCGACTGCTGCGGCTGTCGCCTCCGGTCCAGCGACGCGTCGCGGCCGGTGTCCTCTCGGCCGGTCACGCCCGTGCTCTGCTCTCCGTGGAGGACCCCGAGACCCAGGACAAGCTGGCGTACCGGATCGTGGCCGAAGGGCTCTCGGTCCGTGCGGTCGAAGAGATCGTGACGCTTATGGGCTCGGAGCCCACTGCCACGACGAAGGCGAAGGGGCCGAGGGCAGGGGCGCGCGTCTCCCCGGCACTGACGGGTCTGGCGACCCGGCTCTCCGATCGCTTCGAGACCCGCGTGAAGGTCGACCTGGGGCAGAAGAAGGGAAAGATCGTCGTCGAGTTCGCCTCGATAGAGGATCTGGACCGCATTCTCTCGACCCTCGCTCCGGGCGAGGGACGGGTCATGGACCAGGTGAACTCCGAGCAGAATGAGGAAGACGACGAGGGCTGATCTGCCTTCTGGAGCCTCCAGGGCGGGCCGTGTTCCGGTGAAAGCCGGGACACGGCCCGCCCTTTGCCTGAGTGCGGTATCGCCCTGATCGCCCCATCGATACGATTCTGTGAGGGCGTATCCGTACTGCGATGGCCGTGGGAAGCGAGGAACAGCCGTGGGGCGTCGGCTCGTACCGCTCACTCTGGACAACCTTCCGGACCTCCCCAAGCGGTGCCGCTCCTGCGTCTTCTGGGAGCTGGACCCCGTGAGCGGAGAAGCCGCGGTGAAGGCGGGTCGGCCGGAGTTGGAGAAAGAGGCATGGATCTCCGCGGTCCTGCTGGAGTGGGGATCCTGCGGGCGGGTGGTCTATGTGGACGAGGTCCCCGTCGGCTTCGTTCTCTATGCGCCCCCGGCGTATGTGCCGCGCTCCATGGCCTTCCCCACGAGTCCGGTCTCCGCCGACTCGGTGCAGTTGATGACGGCCTGGATCATGCCGGGGTACCAGGGGCAGGGGCTCGGCCGGATGATGGTGCAGACCGTCGCGAAGGACTTGCTGAGGCGCGGCTTCAAGGCGATCGAGGCGTTCGGGGACGCGCGATGGAAGGAGCCGGCCTGTGTGTTGCCGGCGGAGCATCTTCTCGCTGTGGGCTTCAAGACCGTGCGGCCCCATCCGAGCCATCCGCGGCTGAGGCTGGAGCTCCGGACGACGCTCTCCTGGAAGGAGGACGTCGAATTGGCGCTGGACCGGCTCCTGGGCGCCGTCCAGAAGGAACCGGCCCTCCGGCCCCTGTGAGGACCAATGCTCCGACGACGACGGCCCGCCTCCATCCGGAGGCGGGCCGTTCGTGTTTCACGTGAAACAGAGGCGTCAGGCAGTGGCCTCGACGAAGCCCTCGAGGTCGCGGAGGATCGCGGCCTTCGGCTTGGCGCCGACGATCGTCTTCACGACCTCGCCGCCCTGGTAGACGTTCAGCGTCGGGATGGACATGACGCCGTACTTGGCAGCCGTGGCCGGGTTCTCATCGATGTTGAGCTTCACAACCTCGATCTCGCCGTGCTCGGCGGCGATCGCCTCGAGCGACGGGGCGATCTGGCGGCACGGGCCGCACCAGGCGGCCCAGAAGTCCACCAGTACGGGCTTGTCGCTCTTGAGGACGTCTTCCTCGAAGGAAGCGTCGGTCACGTTCTTCAGGGCGCCGGCCACGGCGACCTCCTTAACTTCGCGGGGTGTGGGGTGGGGAAAGCCGGGTGGGTCAGACCGCGGGAGTCGTCGCCGGCTCGGCGACCTTCTCGTTGTCGGCAAGGGCGGCCAGGAAGCGCTCGGCGTCGAGCGCGGAGGAGCAGCCGGTGCCGGCAGCGGTGATCGCCTGACGGTAGGTGTGGTCGACGACGTCACCGGCGCCGAAGACACCGGAGAGGTTCGTCCGCGTCGACGGGGCGTCGACCTTGAGGTAGCCCTCCTCGTCCAGCTCCAGCTGGCCCTTGAAGAGCTCCGTGCGAGGGTCGTGGCCCACGGCGATGAAGAGGCCGGTCACCGGCAGCTCGCTGGTCTCGCCCGTCTTGGTGTTGCGCAGGGTCAGACCGGAGAGCTTCTGGTCACCGTGGATCTCGGCGACCTCGCTGTCCCAGGCGAACTTGATCTTCGGGTCGGCGAAGGCGCGTTCCTGCATCGCCTTCGAGGCGCGCAGCGAGTCCCGACGGTGGACGATCGTGACGGACTTGGCGAAGCGCGAGAGGAAGGTGGCCTCCTCCATCGCGGTGTCGCCGCCGCCGACGACGGCGATGTCCTGGTCCTTGAAGAAGAACCCGTCGCAGGTGGCGCACCAGGAGACACCGCGGCCGGAGAGCTCGTCCTCCTTGGGCAGCCCGAGCTTGCGGTGCTGGGAGCCCGTGGTGACGATGACGGCCTTCGCGCGGTGCACGGTGCCGGCGGTGTCCGTGACGGTCTTGATCTCTCCGGTGAGGTCCACGGCGACGACATCGTCGGGGACCAGCTCGGCACCGAAGCGCTCGGCCTGGGCGCGCATGTTGTCCATCAGGTCCGGGCCCATGATGCCGTCACGGAAGCCGGGGAAGTTCTCCACGTCGGTCGTGTTCATCAGCGCGCCACCAGCGGTGACAGCACCTTCGAAGACCAGCGGCTTCAGCGACGCACGCGCCGTATAGAGCGCAGCGGTGTAACCCGCGGGCCCGGAGCCGATGATGATCACGTTACGGACGTCGCTCACGGGTTTCTTCCTCGTCTCTGCAGACTGCCTACTACCTACGGGGCGGTCGATCGGTGACTCTCACCCCACCCAACGGATCCTAAGGGGCGAGCATTCCCGAGACCGCCGTGCGGCACGGCGTCTATGTCAGGAGCGGGGGTAGGCCCTTGTCATCAGAACCTCGGCCTTGGCCTGTCCTCCGCCATCGGCGCAGGAGGCGTCCAGCACAAATGCCTGCACATGCGTGCCCTCGGTTCCCTGAGGCAGCACGACGAGATAGGCCGGGGTGCCTTGGTATTCGCCCCTCTGGAAGGCGAGAACCGCGTCGGTTCGGCCCGTCCCGGCCTTGACGCAACCGGGCAGGGACTCCGCCATGCCCCGCTTCGTGGTGTCACCGCCGTTCTCGGCAGACATGGACTCCGGAGGGGAGCTGTCGGGGACCTTGAGAGTCCCCTGCGGCTGCAGGAGGTCCTGGACCCGGGCCTCGACCGGCCGGCCGTCGAACTGGTCCGCGGCGAATCCGCTGGCGGCGGTGTCGGTCTTCCTGTCGCCCGACTCGCCACTGAGTGTCTGGATGCCGCCCTGGACGAAGAAAAGACTCATGCCCAGCGCCGCGGCACCGAAGACCGCGCCGAGCGCGGCGATCCGGCGGCGGCGAGTCTTGGGGCGGCCCGGGCCGGTGGCGGCGCGTGGGCGGCCGCCAGGCCGATCCGTGGCCGCCGGCACCGGGCTGGGGTGTGGAGTCGGGGTGCTCGCTGTTTCACGTGAAACATGCGCGTCGACATCCAGCGTGGTGGCGTTCAGGAGCGCTTCGGCTGCCAGGGCGGCATCGATGCGGCCGGCGATCTCGGCGGGCATCCGCGGCGGCCCGGGGAGCGTGCCGAGCAGCCCACGGATCTCCTCCAGGGAGGTCCGTACATCGGCGCACAGAGAGCAGTCGTCGAGATGCCTTCTCACGGCCGCGGTGCGGGACGGAGAAAGCAGCCCCTCGGTGAGATCGGAGATCTCCGAGACGTCCGGGTGCTGTGTTGTGTCGGCCCTGCCGGTCGTGGAAGTCACGCGCGCCCACCTCCGCCCTTCACAGCAGCCGGACCATTCGATCCGTTATCCGTTGGCCCCGACACCGGTGGGACGGATGTCCCCGGCGTCCGGTTCCTTCCCCGGTCGGTGGCCTCGTTACCCCCCGTATCGGCGCGCAGATGGATGAGCATCGGCAGCAACCGGGCCCGCCCGCGCGCACAGCGGCTCTTCACCGTTCCTGTGGGGACATCCAAGATGCGGGCGGCCTCTGCCACGGGGTATCCCTGCATGTCCACCAGGACAAGCGCGGCGCGCTGGTCCTCGGGGAGCTTGGCGAGGGCGGCCAGCAGCTCACGGTGGAGGTCCTGGCGCTCGGCCGGGGCCTCGGCGGACTCGGCGGGTTCGAGGAGCTGCTCGAAACGTGCCGTGTCGTCCATGGGAGAGGTCTTGCGGGAGGCGGTCTTGCGAGCACGGTCGAGGCAGGCGTTCACCGTGATCCGGTGGAGCCAGGTCGTGACGGCCGACTGGCCCCGGAAGGTATGCGCGGCCCGGAAGGCGGAGACGAGGGCGTCCTGGACGGCGTCAGCGGCCTCCTCGCGGTCTCCCAGCGTCCGCAGGGCCACGGCCCACAGCCGGTCGCGGTGGCGCCGCACAAGCTCACCGAAGGCGTCGGGATCGCCCGCGACATGGCGCGCCAGGAGATCCTGGTCGCTGATGTCGCCGCTTATGGCTTCGTCCAACGGTGAGCCCCCTCCCCGGATGCCGTCAGCTCGTGATCTTGATTTCCGTGATCTTGCCTCGGTAACCGCCCCCGCTGCCGGGGAGGTCGGTCAGCCAGACGAGAACGTAGCGGGTCTTCACGGGCTTGTCGGCGGTGAGTGCGACCTGCGTGCCGGAGCCCTTGGTCACCATGGTGTAGCCGTCAGCTGCCGAGGGCTGCGACGAGGCGTTCTCGGGCGCCGTCCGCAACTGCACCGAGGTGGTGCCCTGGAAGGTGACGTCCACCTTGGAGACCTGCTGGACCGAGCCGAGGTCCAGAACGAGGCCCACGCCTTCCTTCAGCCTGCCGAAGTTCGAGTACCCGTAGTAGATGGACGTCTGCCAGGACGTCGAGGGATTGCCGTCGTAGGCGTTCCCTATCTCCGACGGAGTCTCGGCGCCATCGCCCCCCGGGTCGAAGTCGTGAGCGCCGACGATCGCGACCGGCTTGCCCGTGTCGGGTGCCTTCTCGTCCTCGTCGCGGTTCTCCGGCTGAGTGGTCTGCGGGGTCTCGGTGGTGTCCTTCTGGCCCAGCAGCCGGTCGGCGATCTGCCAGCTGCCCAGTCCGAGCGCGGCGATGAGGAGCGCCGACACGGCCCACTTCAGGGCCCTGCCCGTACGGCTCTCCAGCGGGGCCGGAGGTGCCATCACGGTCTGGGTGACCGCGCCGCCCGGACGCTGCTGAGGGCGGCCGTACGTGCCCTGCTGGTAGGTGGTGCGCTGGTACTCGGGCGGAGTGGGGAACTCGGGCTCCGGCGGGCGGATGCGGGGCATCGCCGCCACGGCCTTGGCGAGCTCGTCCGGGGTGGTGCAGGGCGGCTCCTGGCGCGAGGCGGTGGCCCCGTCGTTGGCCAGGGCGCGCATGGCGATCTCGGAGAGGCCGCGATGGACGCCGGCCCGCACCTGGTCGGGGGCCAGTAGGCCCACGCCCTTGGGGAGGCCGGAGAGGCCGTAGGCGTCACTGTCGTACGGCCAGCGCTGGGTGAGCGCCGCGTACAGCAGGGCGCCGATCGCCTCGGTGTCGGTGCGTTGGGGGCGCTCCGCGCTGATCCCGCGCAGCGCGGCGTTCACGGCCAGGCCGCGGATCCGGTACTGACCGGTGGAGCTGCGCAGCACCGCGCTCGGCGTGAGGCGCAGATGGGCGAGGCCTTCGCGGTGCGCGGCGGCCATCGCCTGGGAGACCTGGCTGACGAGCTGATAGGCGTCATGCGGCTCCAGGGGACCCGCGGCGAGCAGGGTCGTCAGCTCGGTGGAGTCGGGAAGCCACTCGTGCACCACGTACACGAGATCGTTCTCTTCCACGGCGTCGAGGACCTGGACGAACCGGGGGTCTCCGAGCAGCGCCGAGGAACGGGCCGCCGCGAGGACCGAACGGGCCCGAGGGTGGTCGGCCGGCAGCAGATGGACACCGACCGCCCGCCGCAGTTTCTCGTCGACGGCACGCCAACTGCTGAAACCGTCCAGACGAGTGACGCACTCCTCCAGGCGGTAACGCCTGGCCAACTTGTGCCCGCTGTGCAGTTCGGGTGTCTCGATGGAGGGCTGTTCGCCGTTCTGCCGGGTCCCGGCCTCGTCCTCTGCGACCTCGGCGGACTTCTCCGCCGTGTCCTGCGCTTCCGCCACCCCGTCGGTCGCGGCCTTGTCCGCCTTGGCGGTCAGCGGGTCGTCTCCGCTGTTGTCGGCCACGTCGACGGCAGCCGTGCTACGTTCCGCCACCGTCGTTCCTGCCTCCCCATCCGTTGCGCCACATCCAACAGCCAAGCCAATTGTGCCCACAGTCGGCCGCTATGCACGACACGCGGCGGCCGACGATGGTTGTGCGGGGCCGGATTCCCTACCGACCCAGGCGCCCACGGACCATACCGACCAAGGAGTTCAGCTCCTCGATCCGCATCCGCTTCGCCGCCACGAAGAAGACTCCGAGCAGCACCGCACCGCCGATGATCAGGGCCACCAGGGAGCCGAGAGCGCCGTCACCGACGACCTTGAGCAGGCCGAAGCCCACCGCTCCGGCCACGATCGCGGCGGGCAGCGAGGCGAGGCAGAGACGGGCGTAGGTCCGCATCACATGGGCGCCGTCCAGGTCGCCGCCCAGTCGGTTGCGCAGGCGACGCCAGGCGACGCCGACGCCGACGGCGTAGGCCAGACCGTACGAGGCGGCCATGCCGACGACGGCCCACCGGGCGGGCAGGACGAAGTAACAGGCGGCCGAGGCGGCCGCGTTGACGGCGGCGACGATGACCGTGTTGTAGAAGGGCGTCCGGGTGTCCTCGTAGGCGTAGAAGCCACGCAGAACGACGTACTGGACCGAGTACGGGATGAGCCCGAGTCCGAAGGCCATCAGGATGAAGCCCATGCCCTGGGCCGCCTCGATGCCGCTGGAGGCGTAGAGCAGGGTGCTCATCGGGACGCCGAGCGCGAGGAACGCGAAGGCGACCGGGACGATCGCGACGGCGGAGTTCCGCAGACCCTGCGAGATGTCGTCGCGGACGGCCCCGGGGTCGTTGTCATGGGCCGCGCGGGAGATGCGGGGCAGCAGCGCCGCCATGACCGAGACGGTGATGATGGCCTGCGGCATACCCCAGATCAACTGGGCGTTGGAGTACGCCAGGAAGCCGGCGCCGTCCCTGCCGGACTCCTCGCCGGCCGCGGTGGCGAGCTGGGTCACGACCAGGACACCGGCCTGGTTGGCCAGCACGAACAGCACGGTCCACTTGGCCAGTTTGACCGTCTTGCCGAGGCCGTGGCCCTTCCAGTCGAAGCGGGGGCGGAACCGGAAGCCCGTCTCGCGGAGGTAGGGAATCATCGCCAGGGCCTGGACGACCAAGCCGAGCAGAGTGCCGATGCCGAGCAGGCGGATACCGTCGTCCGGGATGGTCTGCACGCCCATCTGGGACTCGGCGGAGGTGCCGTAGACCCAGATGAACAGACCGAACGTGATGATCATGACGATGTTGTTGAGGACCGGGGTCCACATCATCGCGCCGAACTTGCCACGGGCGTTGAGGATCTGACCCATCACCACGTGCACACCCATGAAGAAGATCGTGGGCAGGCAGTAGCGGGCGAAGGTGACGGCGACGCTGTTGGCCGCCGCGTCGTCGGCGATGGTGTTCGACATCGCCCTGATCAGCAACGGGGCTGCGAAGACGGCGACGACCACGATCGCGCCGAGAGCCACCATGACCAGCGTCAGCAGCCGGTTGGCGTAGGCCTCGCCGCCGTCCTCGTCGTTCTTCATCGAGCGGACCAACTGCGGCACGAAGACCGAGTTGAGGCCGCCGCCGACCGTCAGGATGTAGATCATCGTCGGCAGGGTGTACGCGATGGTGAAGGTGTCACCGAGCAGTGCGGCGCCGAGCGCGCCGGTGATGACCAGGCTGCGGACGAAGCCGGTGAGGCGGGAGACCAGCGTGCCGGCCGCCATCACCGCGCTCGACTTCAGCAGCCCGGAGGCGCGGCCGGACTTCTTCGGGGCGGGGGCGGGCATCGGGTTCGGCTCCGGAGCGGGCGAGGGCACCTGACCGGGGGTCTGCTGGTCCCGGTAGAGGTGCGCGAAGGCGTCCGGCTCGGGCTTCTCGTCGCCGGCCCGGGTCACCAGGTCGTCCACTCCGGTGAACTGGACCGTGCGGGGGTCGTCGCCGTACGGCAGATGGCGTGAGGGGCCGTCCGGCTCGGGCGCCGGGGTCTGGGCCCAGACCCGCGGGTCCGGGGCGTGCTCTGGCGCGGCCGGCTGCTGGTAGAGCGGCTGAGGCTCCTGGTACGTGCCCGGCGGCGGCGGAGGATGGGCGGCGCGGTCGTAGAGCGCCTCGGTCACCGGGTCCTGAGCGGAGAGGTCCTGCGCCCGGTAGGGATCGTGGGTGTACGCGTCCTCGACGTAGGGGTCCTGGGCGTACTGGTTCTGGGCATACGGGTCCGAGGCGGGCTGCTGCGGCGACGGGGCCGGCGGCCGGCCGGGTCCCGGGGTCGCCGCGGGCGTACCACCGGACGGCTCGGTGCCGCCCGCGCCCTGGCCGCGGTCACCGTCGTACGGCGCGTTCATGGTTACCCCACCTCATCGTCCCCGGCCGACCGGCCACGACATCGCTCAACGGTCCACTTTCTCACCCGGGCCCGACGGGTCACCGCTTTCGTGACCGGTGTCCGGTGTCGGGTCACTCGGCTGCTCGGGATCGTTGTCCTCCGCTGCCTCCGCTTCGGCGTTCCTGGCCGCTGCGCGCTTGCGCTGGGTGTACATCCGCGCGCCGGCGAGGACCAGGAGCAGAACACCGCCGGCGAGGACGAGCATCACGGTCGGAGTGATCTCGGAGACCTTCACCGTGAAGGTCATCGGCTGTCCGTACGGCGTGCCGTCCTCGGTGAACAGCTGGGCCGTCATCGGCACCGGGCCGTTGGCGTTGGCCGAGGCGGGGAACTTCACCGACTGGCTGTGCCCACCGTCGATCTTGATGGGCAGTTCGGCGACGTCGTCACCGTTGAGCTTCAGACGGGTCTTGTTGGTGGAGGTCAGCCGCAGCACCAGATGGTCCACGCCCTGCAGCAGCTTGTTCTGCACGGTCACCGGGATCGTGGCGCTGCGGCCCGAGAGCGTGAGATCCGACTTGCTGATCAGTTGGACCCCCTTGGAGAGGGTCTTCAGGTACTCCTGCACCGTGATCCGGTAGAGCGACGCCGCAGGCGCCTGCCCGCGCCAGGACGTGGACATCTCACGGCTGATCGCGTTGCCGAACGGCGTCACCACACGGTCCGGCTGGGTCAGGATGACCTTGAAGTCGTCGAGCGCCCCGCGGGTGTCCTGCATCTCACGGAAGGCCTGCACCGGCAGCTCCTGCTTGCGCAGAGCCTGCGGGTAGCGGGAAGCGCCGGGCACCTGGGTGTTCGCGTCCGGGTCCGGCTTCACCGCGGAGGCGGCCACCAGGTCCAGGGACTGCGTCCAGCGCTGGGCGGACAGGCCGCGCAGCGCGCTCGCCATGGTCTGCGCCTGGGCCGTGGTCGGCATCCGCTGGGGAGCGACGACGATGCTGCGCTGCAGTTCGGGCTGTTCCAGGGTCACCGCGAGCGTCTGGGCCAGGAACTCCTGGACGGCGAGCGTGGAGTTCCCTGCCGGGAGCATGTCGCCCTCGAACGCCGTCGACAGATAGGCGTCGCTGACGACGGCGGTGGTGCCGCCGCCGATGGGCCGCGCCGCCGTCGGGGTGTACGGGAGGTCGTCCCGGAAGCTGTCCGACCGGGCGATGACCTTGCGGGCACCTGCCGAGGTCGCGACATCCATGATCGAGGGGTCGACGGCTCCGTCGACGGGCCAGGAGAAGTCGGTGGACGGCTTCACGTGGAGGATCGTCTCCACGGTCGACCCGGCCAGCTCCGTCGCGGGCTGGAGATGGCTCACCGAGCCGGGGACGTCCTTGCCCCGGTGGGCGAGGGAGGCGATGTCCGGGTCGGCGAACGGCAGGGCGACGACCTTGCGTCCCACCACCGCCTTCTCCAGCGCGTCGAGCCATCGCTCGGCGACTGCCTGGTTCCTGCCGGGCACGGTCGTCGAGCCGGACTTGACCTGGTAGTTCTTCGTCATGGCGTCGACGGTGGCCAGCAGGTCCGGGTCGATCACCCACGTGACGGGGAGTTCCTTGCCCAGCGTCACCATGTGGTCCAGCCGGCCGCCCGGAGCGAGCTCGGCCGCCAGCTCGTCGTTCTCGAAGACCGGCGTCTGCTGGTCGTCCGTGCCGGTCTCCGCCGACACATGCGCCGAGGAGATCAGCGGCCAGAGGTAGGTGAGCTGGGTCTTCTTCTCCGTCGCCTCGGGCTGGTAGGGCAGGAAGGTCCGCTCGATCCCGAGGACCCGCTCCCCCGACTGGGCGGGCGTCTGCCCCGAGAGGGAGACGCCCAGCTGGTAGACGCCCCCGTCCTCGAGCCCGAGCTTGGCGACCGGCACGGAGAGCGAGAACTCCGTGCTGAGTCCGGCTGCCAGCTGAGGGATCGCGACCTTGTAGCTGCCGCCCAGGGGCGCGGGATCGCTGGCGGGGTGGAAGCCGGTACGGCCCGAGACGGCCTCGATCTCGCTCCGGCTCGTCATCCGGGGGCCGACCCTGACGTCCAGCGTGGCATTGGTGACCGCCTGCTTGCTCTGGTTGGTGACCCGCCCGGAGATCGTGAGCGTGTCGCCCTCGACCGGTGCGCTCGGGGAGAGCGTGTCGAGAGACACATCGACGGTCCGGGATCCGGTTGCCGCCTCGGCTGCTGTCGCCGGAGTGGCCGTCGTGCCGTGCAGGAGGCCGGCTAGTAGCGGCGCCGCTGCGAGGAGTGACGCTGTGCGCCGAAGCCAACGGCGGGCAGGTGAGGGAACGGTCCCCTGGATGTCTGCCGCCTCGGCCACGCGTTCGCCCGTCCTCGTCGTATCAGTGGTGTCGGTGGTTCGCCGTTGCTGTGTCCACGCATGGTAACGAGGCACGCTGTGGCCAAGTGCCGGGGACTGCTCCAGCTGATGCGAGGAGAGGGGTGGCCACGGGAAAACGGGGACGCTGCCGTGGGTCGGGGCACGTACCCTTTTCTGTTGTGCCGAACGCCAACGAAGACACCCCGACTGCACTGAGCCAGGTGCAACGCCGCGCGGTCAGTGAACTACTGCGCGTATCCCCTGTCGCCGACGACCTCGCCATCCGTTTCCAGGAGGCAGGGTTCAGCCTCGCGCTGGTCGGCGGCTCGGTACGGGACGCGTTGCTCGGCCGGCTCGGCAATGATCTCGATTTCACCACCGATGCCCGCCCCGAGGACGTCCTGAAGATCGTCCGCCCGTGGGCCGACGCCGTCTGGGAGGTCGGGATCGCCTTCGGCACGGTCGGGTGCCAGAAGAGCGGCTATCAGATCGAGGTGACGACGTACCGCTCCGAGGCGTACGACCGGACCTCGCGCAAGCCCGAGGTGTCCTACGGCGACTCCATCGAGGAGGACCTCGTCCGGCGTGACTTCACGGTCAACGCCATGGCCGTGGCCCTCCCGGAGAAGGAGTTCATCGACCCGCACGGCGGGCTCGACGACCTCGCCGCGCGACTGCTGCGGACGCCCGGCACGCCGGAGGAGTCCTTCTCCGACGACCCGCTGCGCATGATGCGTGCGGCGCGCTTCGCCGCCCAGCTCGACTTCGAGGTGGCCCCCGAGGTCGTCGCGGCGATGACCGACATGGCCGGCCGACTCGAGATCGTCTCCGCCGAGCGGGTCCGTGACGAGTTCAACAAGCTGCTGCTCTCCGCGTACCCGCGGAAGGGCCTGGGCCTGCTGGTCGACACGGGGCTCGCCGATCACGTCCTGCCCGAGCTGCCTGCCCTGCGGCTCGAGAGTGACGAGCACCACCGGCACAAGGATGTCTACGAGCACTCCCTGACCGTTCTCGACCAGGCGATCGACCTGGAGGAGGACGGGCCGGATCTCGTGCTCAGGCTTGCCGCTCTGCTGCATGACATCGGCAAGCCGCGTACCCGTCGCTTCGAGAAGGACGGGCGGGTCTCGTTCCACCACCACGAGGTGGTCGGCGCGAAGATGACCAAGAAGCGGATGACGGCGCTGAAGTACTCCAACGAGATGATCAAGGACGTCTCGCGCCTGGTCGAGCTGCATCTCCGATTCCATGGCTACGGAACCGGCGAGTGGACCGACTCTGCGGTGCGCCGCTATGTGCGCGACGCCGGCCCGCTGCTCTCGCGGCTGCACAAGCTGACCCGGTCGGATTGCACGACGCGGAACAAGCGCAAGGCCGGAGCCCTCTCGCGCGCCTACGACGGCCTGGAGGAGCGGATCGCGCAGCTCCAGGAGCAGGAGGAGCTGGACTCGATCCGGCCCGATCTGGATGGCAACCAGATCCAGGAGATCCTGGGCATCCGGCCTGGGCCGGCCGTCGGGCAGGCGTACAAGTTCCTGCTGGAGCTGCGCCTGGAGAACGGGCCGATGGAGCACGAGGCGGCGGTCGCGGCGCTCAAGGAGTGGTGGGCGACCCAGAGCTGAGCCGGAGCCGGGGGGGGGTGGTGGGGGTCTGTGTAACAGAAAGAGAGCGAAGAGAGAGTGTTGGTATTTGGTGATAGAAAATAAAACACGACACACACCGCGACAGGCACACAGGAA
>NZ_JBHWBS010000014.1:33572-46333 GCF_042735655.1 Streptomyces sp. NPDC059567
AGCCTCCGGCGCTGGTTTTATTATCCTTAAAACATCCCCGCCGCGCTCATCGTGAGGGGTGATGTTTCACGTGAAACATCACCCCTCCTTCCGTCGGCGCAGTAGCATCAGTGCGATCGAGGCGTAGAGCGCGGCGACCAGTACGACGAGCGGGGCGGAGCGGCCGTCCGGCGGGAGCATCAGCGCGGCGACGGCGGCGGCGCCGACGAAGGCGACGTTGAAGAGGACGTCGTAGAGCGAGAAGACCCGCCCGCGGTAGGCGTCGTCCACCGACATCTGCACCACCGTGTCCGTTGCGATCTTGGCGCCCTGGGTCGTGAGCCCGAGGACGAACGCCGCGATCAGCAGTGGAGTCTGTGCGAAGGGCAGCCCCAGCGCGGGAACCAGAACGGCGGCCGAACCCGCGCACACGGCCATCCAGCCGAAGGCGCCGAGCCTCCCGATAGCCCAGGGCGAAATGACGGCGGCCGCGAAGAAGCCGCCGCCCGAGATACCGACGGCCAGTCCCAGCAGCGCCAGCCCCTCCGACTCCGTGGTGCTCCAGGCGTAGCGGCAGAGCATCAGAACGGCCACCGTCAGCGCGCCGTAGCAGAAACGCATCAACGTCATCGCGGTCAGCGCGCGAGCAGCGGGACGTCGCTCGGCCAGATGGCGCAGGCCGCCCTTGAGGCCGCGAGCCGTCGAAGTCAGCGCGGCGCCTAGCAGGGGCTGGATCATGTCCGGGTCGGGGCCGAGGAGCTCGCGGGGCATCCGCAGGGACGCAAGGGCGGCGCAGAGATAGAGGAGAGCGCCCAGTGCCACGACCGCGGCGTCGGATTCCTCGGAGATCAGCCGCACCCCGAAGGCCAGCCCGCCTCCCACTGTCGCCGCTACGGTGCCGGCGGTCGGCGAGAGGGAGTTGGCCACGACCAGCCGGTCGGCGTCGACGACCCGGGGCAGTGCGGCGGAGAGTCCCGCGAGGACGAAGCGGTTGACGGCGGTCACCGAGAGGGCCGAGGCGTAGAAGAGCCAGTCCGGCACGGAGGCCAGCATCAGTACGGCCGTGCCGCAGGCGAGGAGCGTCCGCAGCAGATTCCCGTAGAGAAAGACCTGGCGCCGCTGCCAGCGGTCCAGGAGTACTCCGGCGAAGGGGCCGACGAGAGAGTACGGAAGGAGCAGCACGGCCATGGCAGAGGCGATGGCGGCAGGCGAGGTCTGCTTCTCGGGGGAGAAGACGACGTACGTGGCCAGCGCCACCTGGTAGACGCCGTCGGCGCACTGCGACAGCAGACGGACGGCGAGGAGGCGGCGGAAGTTCGTCAGGCGCAGGAGTACGCGCAGATCACGTACGACGGACATGGCAGCAAGACTCACATACGAAGAGGGCCCCCGGGCGAAAGACCGGGGACCCTCGATCGATGAACTCGATCGGCGTCTTAGCGCTCGACCTCGCCCTTGATGAACTTCTCGACGTTGGCGAAGGCCTCGTCGTCGAAGTACTGCACCGGCGGGGACTTCATGAAGTACGAGGACGCCGAGAGGATCGGGCCACCGATGCCCCGGTCCTTGGCGATCTTCGCGGCGCGCAGGGCGTCGATGATGACACCGGCCGAGTTCGGGGAGTCCCACACCTCGAGCTTGTACTCCAGGTTCAGCGGAACGTCACCGAAGGCACGACCCTCCAGGCGGACGTACGCCCACTTGCGGTCGTCCAGCCAGGCCACGTAGTCCGACGGACCGATGTGGACGTTCTTCTCGCCCAGCTCGCGGTCGGGGATCTGCGAGGTGACGGCCTGCGTCTTCGAGATCTTCTTCGACTCGAGGCGGTCGCGCTCGAGCATGTTCTTGAAGTCCATGTTGCCGCCGACGTTGAGCTGCATGGTGCGCTCAAGACGGACACCGCGGTCCTCGAACAGCTTCGCCATCACGCGGTGCGTGATGGTGGCGCCGACCTGGGACTTGATGTCGTCACCGACGATCGGGACACCGGCCTCGGTGAACTTGTCCGCCCACTCCTTGGTGCCGGCGATGAAGACCGGAAGGGCGTTGACGAACGCGACCTTGGCGTCGATGGCGCACTGCGCGTAGAACTTCGCGGCGTCCTCGGAGCCCACGGGCAGGTAGCAGACGAGCACGTCGACCTGCTGGTCCTTGAGGACCTGGACGACGTCCACGGGAGCCTCGGCGGACTCCTCGATGGTCATGCGGTAGTACTTGCCGAGGCCGTCGAAGGTGTGGCCGCGCTGGACCGTGACGCCCGTGTTCGGGACGTCGCAGATCTTGATGGTGTTGTTCTCGCTGGCGCCGATGGCGTCGGAGAGGTCGAGGCCGACCTTCTTGGCGTCGACGTCGAAGGCGGCGACGAACTCGACGTCACCGACGTGGTAGTCGCCGAACTGGACGTGCATCAGGCCGGGCACCTTGGTCGCCGGGTCGGCGTCCTTGTAGTACTCGACGCCCTGCACCAGTGAGGCGGCGCAGTTGCCCACGCCGACGATGGCTACGCGAACCGAACCCATTTCCGGTTGCTCCCTGTGTGATCGTGGAAGCCCTGCGGGATGCAGGGTTTCACTTGGCGGTGTCGTCGGACGGATCCGGCCGGGTACTGCCCCCGTGCCGGGGCAGGCCGCCCGTTTCTCCAGAATCGTTGTCGTGCCGAGCGGCGCCCTCGGGGGCGTCGGTGCCGGATCGCTGATCCCGCCCCGCCCGCTCGCTCTCGATGAGCTCGTTCAGCCAGCGCACTTCGCGCTCCACGGACTCCATGCCGTGGCGCTGAAGCTCGAGTGTGTAGTCGTCGAGGCGCTCGCGCGTACGTGCCAGAGAGGCGCGCATCTTCTCCAGACGCTCCTCCAGCCGACTGCGGCGGCCTTCCAGCACTCGCATCCGCACCTCGCGCTCGGTCTGACCGAAGAAGGCGAAGCGGGCGGCGAAGTGTTCGTCCTCCCAGGTGTCCGGGCCGGTGTGGGAGAGGAGCTCTTCGAAGTGCTCCTTACCTTCCCCCGTCAACCGGTAGACGATCTTGGCGCGGCGCCCTGCGAGTGAAGCGGCGAGAGCGTCCTCGGGGGCGCTTCCCGGCTCTTCGATCAACCAGCCGTTGGCGACCAGCGTCTTGAGGCAGGGATAGAGGGTCCCGTAGCTGAAGGCCCGGAAGATGCCCAGCGAGGTGTTGAGCCGCTTGCGCAGCTCGTACCCGTGCATGGGCGCTTCTCGGAGCAGGCCGAGGACGGCGAACTCGAGGATTCCCGAGCGTCTGCTCATCCGCCGCCTCCTCCGCCTTCAGGGCCCTTATGCCGCACTGATGTATCGACTCGATACATCATGACGATAGAACGGCCACTCTCCTGCGACAAGTGGGGCCACAGTGACCGGCATCACATCGTCAATTCACAGCAATTGACTTGCCTGATTTGGGGTGAACTTCGCCGCTAGGCAGGTTTTGACCGTGCGTAGTCTGTGCGGCATGCAGAGCACCGGGAACCGAGCGACGCCGCAAGGCGTCAGTGATGCGGGTGACCGGCTGCGGTACGGAGGAGTCTTCGATGAGGCTCGGCCGTCCGTATTTCGGGGGGACCGGAACTCAACTGCCGCTTCCAGGCGTACGCGCCTGCCCGAGGAGTAGTCGTTCGATGAGCGAGCACCGTCGCAAAATGCCGCAGTCGCAGCCGCCCAGTGGCGGCCGCGCGGCGGCCCGACGCGCTGCCCAGCAGCCCACGGGCCGCAGGTCGGCCCAGTCGCGGGACGTGAGTACGGGATCCCCTTCGTCTGGGTACGAAGAGGAGCGCACCTACGGAGGGCGGGCCGAGGCCCGTCGCGCGGCGCAGCGCGGCGGCAGCCGTCGGCGTGGCCCCGAGGGAGGCGGAGCCGGCGGCCACGGCGGCGGCCGGCGCGGAGGCGGCGGCGGAGGCGGCCAGGGCGGTCCGGGCCGCGGCCGCGGTGGAGGCCGTCCGCCGGGCAAGAAGCGGATCATCGACTACCCGCGGTACGGCAAGTACGGCTGGCGTCGCTGGATGCCCTCGTGGAAGCTCGTCACCGGACTCTGCCTGGTGTTCTTCGGCGGCATGATGGGCGCGGCGACGATCGCGTACTCGCAGGTGGTGATCCCCGAGCCGGCCGACGCCGCCACGGCGCAGAACAACGTCTACTACTGGTCCGACGGCTCGCAGATGGCCGCGACCGGTGGTGAGGTCAACCGCCAGATCATCGGCATCGAGAAGATCCCGGTGCACATGCAGGACGCGGTGATCGCGGCCGAGAACAAGACGTTCAAGAAGGACTCGGGCATCGACCCGATGGGTATCGGTCGTGCCGTCTGGAACATGGCCAAGGGCGGGCAGACCCAGGGTGGCTCGACCATCACCCAGCAGTTCGTGAAGAACAACATGCTCAACGACCAGTCGCAGACCCTGACCCGTAAGGTCCAGGAGCTCTTCATCTCCATAAAGGTCGGCGCCGAGATGGAGAAGCCCGACATCATGGCGGGCTATCTGAACACGGCGTACTACGGTCGCGGTGCCTACGGCATCCAGGCCGCGGCCCGGACGTACTTCAACAAGGACGCCAAGGACCTCAACGTCAGCGAGTCCGCCTTCCTCGCCTCCCTGCTCAAGGGCGCGACCTACTTCGACCCTGCGGGCTCCACCGACATCGACTCGAAGGCGACGCCTCAGGCGAACACGGAGCGTGCCACCGAGCGGTGGAACTGGATCCTCGGCGAGATGGTCAACGACGGTAGCCTCCCCGCCGCGGAGCGGGCGAAGTACCCGAACTTCCCCAAGGTGCAGCCGCCGAAGAAGAGCGCCCAGCTGACCGGCCAGATCGGCTATCTGGTGAGCACGGCCAAGGCCAACTTCATCAACAACCACCCGGGGATGGACGACAAGAAGCTCGCCGAGGGCGGTTACGAGATCCACACGACCTTCGACAAGAAGAAGGTCAAGGCTCTCGAGGACGCCATCAAGAAGGTCTACGACGGGTACATCGACCCGAAGAAGCGACCGAAGACGGACACCCACGTCCAGTTCGGCGGTGCCTCGGTCGACCCCAAGGACGGTGCGATCGTCGCCATCTACGGCGGCACCGACGCCACCAAGCACTTCACCAACAACGCGGACGAGACCGGCGCCAAGGTCGGATCGACCTTCAAGCCGTTCGTTCTCGCGGCGGCCATGACCGACGGTGTGCGTGACCCCAAGGACCCCTCCGTCCGGACCGTCGTCGACCCCGACAAGACCTTCTACAGCGGCGTGGACGACTACAAGGTCAAGAAGTACGACGGCTCGGTCTGGCTGGACGAGAACGGCAAGCCGTGGCTCCAGAACAACGATGAGAACGCGAGCGTCAAGAAGGCCGATCTCCGGCTGGCGATGATCAAGTCCCTCAACTCGCCCTTCGTGCAGCTCGGCATGGACGTCGGCATCGACAACGTCCGCGAGGCAGCCAAGAAGGCGGGTCTCCTGGAGACCTCGCTGGTGAAGGGCGAGGTGCCTTCGTTCTCCCTCGGTATCTCCTCGCCGAGCGCGATCCGGATGGCCGGTTCCTACGCGACCTTCGCGAACAACGGCGAGCAGAACGACCCGTACTCCGTCGCCTGGGTGGACGAGAAGGGCAAAGAAATCTACCGGCACAAGGCCAAGCCGGAGCGTGCTTTCTCCACCGCGGTGTCCAGCAACATCACCGACGTCCTCACAGACGTCGTCGAGAAGGGCACCGGCAAGAAGGCCAAGCTGGACGACCGTAAGGCCGCCGGCAAGACCGGTACGACCGACGGCAACGAGTCGGCGTGGTTCGTGGGCTACACCCCGCAGCTGTCGACGGCGATCGACATGTACCGCTTCGACGACGACGAGACCAAGCAGGGCCGCAAGTTCGAGGAGATGTACGGCACGGGTGACCAGGAGAGGATCCACGGTTCCTCGTTCCCGTCCCGGATCTGGCACGACTACATGACCGCCGCGCACAAGGGCGTCGAGGTCAAGTCCTTCCCGGAGCCGGAGGACCTGGACGTCGACCCGGTCTTCGGTGGTGGTCTGACCAGCCCCACGCCGACGCCTTCGGAGACGCCGTCCGAGACGCCTTCCTCCACCCCGTCGCAGACCCCTTCGACGCGGCCCACCAACTCGCCGAAGCCCGGCAAGACCTGTGACGTCTGGGACTGGCCGTGCGATGACAACGGCGGGCAGGACGGTGGCGCCACGTCGGGCAACGACAGCGGCGGGGCCTCCAACGGCGGTCCGACCTCGACCCCGACGTCACCCTCGCCGACAGCCACCGACGACAGCGGTGGAGGCAGGCCGAACGGTGGAACCTGGGGGCTGGGCAGCGGTTGATCCGCCCGCCGGGCCCCCGGCACGGCCCTGAGGGCCGCCGTACCCGACACGTACCCCAGGGTGCGTGGCCGGGCACGGCGGCCCTCACCGTTTCCCGGGGACGTACGGCAGGATGTCCCCCATGCCGAGCCTCCACAAGACGAGTCCGCCCCAGGACCGCCCGCAGGACCCGCCGGTGGTGTGCCCCACCCAGCGCGACGAGGTCGCGGCGGCGGGCAGCGAACTGATCGGCGGGCCGATCGGCCGCCGGGCGCTGCTCGGCACGAGCGCCCTCACCCCTGTGCGGGTGATCGCACTGGTGGCCATCGGGATGTTTGCCCTCGGGATGGTGCAGAAGGTCCCGTGTTACGACTGGGCCTGGTTCCGGGGCACCACGTCCCAGTACACGCATGCCTGCTACTCCGACATCCCGCACCTCTTCGCGGGGCGCGGGTTCGCCGACGGCATGGTGCCGTACTTCGACCGCCTGAACAGCGACATAGAGTTCCTGGAGTACCCGGTCCTGACCGGACTGTTCATGCAGGTCGCGGCCTGGCTCACGCCGGGCGGCAGCGACTTGATGCACCGTGAGCAGATCTTCTGGATGGTCAACGCGGCCATGCTGATGATCTGCGCCGCCGTGATGGCCGTCTGTGTCGCGCGCACCCACCGCCGACGGCCCTGGGACGCTCTGCTCGTCGCCCTGGCGCCCGCGTTCGCGCTCACCGCGACCGTCAACTGGGATCTGCTGGCCGTCGCGCTGACCTGCGCCGCCGTCCTGATGTGGTCACGCGGCCGGCCGCTCGCGTTCGGCATCCTGATCGGCCTCGCGACCGCCGCCAAGTTCTACCCGGTCCTGCTGCTCGGGCCGCTGCTGCTGCTGTGCTGGCGGGCCTGGCGGTGGCGGGAGTTCGGGGCGGCGCTGCTCGGTGCGGCGGGGTCCTGGCTCGCGGTGAATCTTCCGATCATGCTGCTCGCGCCCGAGGGGTGGAAGCAGTTCTACACCTTCAGCACCGACCGAAACGTCGACTTCGGGTCGTTCTGGCTGCTGATCAGCCAGCGCAGCGGAGAGCCGATCGCGCCGAGTACCGCAAACACCTTCGCGATCCTGCTGATGCTCCTCGCCTGCGCGGGTCTCGGCGTCCTGACGCTCACGGCACCTCGCCGGCCCCGCTTCGTCCAGCTCGCGTTCCTGGTCGTGGCCGCGTTCGTGCTGACCAACAAGGTGTACTCGCCGCAGTACGTCCTGTGGCTCATTCCGCTCGCCGCGCTGGCCCGGCCGCGCTGGCGGGACTTCCTGATCTGGCAGGCCTGCGAGGTCATGTACTTCCTGGGCATCTGGATGTACCTGGCCTTCACCATGAGCGGCAACAAGCAGGGCCTGCCGACGGACGGCTACCACTTCGCCGTCGTCCTGCACATCCTCGGCACGCTCTACCTGTGCGCCGTCATCGTGCGGGACATCCTGGCGCCCGAGCGGGACGTGGTGCGGCAGGACGGCTCGGACGACCCCTCAGGGGGCGTCCTGGACGGCGCGGAGGACGTCTTCGTACGGGGCAGGGCCGCGCATCCGGCACGGCACGCCGCCATGGCCGTGGACGGCCCGCGGGTGGAGTGGGGAGTCCCGCGGGACTAGCGCGGGACTCCTGGAGGCTCCAGCGGGCTTCCAGCGGCCCTGGGGGCCCTGGGGCTCAGCGTTCGACGAGGCGGTCGAACTGCGTGGTGGTGTGCCGCAGGTGGGCCACCAGTTCGTCGCCGACCTTCGGCTCCTGGGCGTCGGCGGGGACGAACAGGATCGACACCTGCATGTGCGGCGGCTCGGCGAACCAGCGCTGCTTGCCGGCCCAGACGAACGGCGAAAGGTTCCGGTTGACGGTCGCGAGGCCGGCGCGGGCCACGCCCTTGGCGCGCGGCATGACACCGTGCATCGCCTTGGGGGCCTCCAGTCCCACTCCGTGCGAGGTGCCGCCGGCGACGACCACCAGCCAGCCGTCGGAGGCGGCCTTCTGCTGGCGGTAGCCGAAGCGGTCGCCCTTGGAGACGCGGGTGACGTCCAGGACGGCGCCGCGGTACTCGGTGGCCTCGTGGTCGCCCAGCCAGAGCCGGGTGCCGATCCGGGCGCGGAACCGGGTCTGCGGGAACTGCTGCTGGAGCCTGGCCTGCTCCTGGGCCCGCAGATGGCTCACGAACATGGTGTGCAGCGGCAGCCTGGCGGCCCGCAGGCGGTCCATCCAGGAGATGACCTCCTCGACCGCGTCGGTGCCGTCGGTGCGGTCCAGGGGCAGGTGGAGCGCGAAGCCCTCGAGCCGTACGTCCTCGATGGCGGCGTGCAGCCGGCCGAGGTCCTCCTCGAGGATGCCGTGGCGCTTCATCGAGCTCATGCACTCGATGACGACCCGCGCGCCCACGAGGGCGTGCACGCCGTCCACGGACGACACGGAGCGGATCACCCGGTCCGGCAGCGGCACCGGCTCCTCGCCCCGCCGGAACGGGGTGAGGACGAGCAGGTCGCCGCCGAACCAGTCCTTGATCTTCGCGGCCTCGTACGTGGTGCCGACGGCCAGCATGTCCGAGCCGAAGCGGGCCGCCTCGTCGGCCAGCCGCTCATGGCCGAAGCCGTAGCCGTTGCCCTTGCAGACCGGGATCAGTCCGGGGAACTGGTCGATCACGGTCTTCTGGTGCGCCCGCCAGCGAGCGGTGTCGACGTAGAGGGAGAGCGCCATGGCCGGCCCGGAACCTTTCTGATGGCTGCGGTGTATCAAAGGTATGTACGAGACCTACGAGATTACGTACGAGACTACGCAACCGTCAGCGGCGCGACATGTAGATGTCGAGCGCCTTGTGCAGGAGCTTGTTGAGCGGGAAGTCCCATTCGCCGACGTACTCCACCGCTTCGCCGCCCGTGCCGACCTTGAACTGGATCAGACCGAAGAGGTGGTCGGTCTCGTCGAGCGAGTCCGAGATGCCCCGCAGGTCGTAGACGGTCGCGCCCATCGCATAGGCGTCGCGCAGCATCCGCCACTGCATCGCGTTCGAGGGCCGGACCTCGCGGCCGATGTTGTCCGAGGCTCCGTAGGAGTACCAGACGTGGCCGCCGACCACGAGCATGGTGGCCGCGGACAGGTTCACCCCGTCGTGGCGGGCGAAGTACAGCCGCATGCGGTTGGGGTCCTCGTTGTTGAGGACGGTCCACATGCGCTGGAAGTACGAGAGCGGGCGAGGGCGGAAGTGGTCGCGGACGGCCGTGATCTCGTACAGCCGCTGCCACTCGGCGAGGTCCTCGTAGCCGCCCTGGACGACCTCGACACCGGCCTTGTCGGCCTTCTTGATGTTGCGGCGCCACAGCTGGTTGAAGCCCTTGAGGACGTCGTCGAGGGAGCGGTTCGCGAGGGGCACCTGGAAGACATAGCGGGGCTGGACGTCACCGAAGCCCGCGCCGCCGTCCTCGCCCTGCTGCCAGCCCATCTTGCGCAGCCGGTCGGCGACTTCGAAGGCGCGCGGCTCGATGTGCGAGGCCTCGACGTCCTTCAGGCGCTTCACGTCCGGGTTCTGGATTCCGGACTTGATGGCGGCGGAGTCCCAGCGCCGGATGACGACCGGCGGGCCCATCTTCACGGAGAAGGCGCCCTGCTGCTTGAGATGCGCGAGCATCGGCTGCAGCCAGTCGTCGAGGTTGGGGGCGTACCAGTTGATGACCGGGCCCTCGGGCAGATAGGCCAGGTAGCGCTTGATCTTCGGCAGCTGGCGGTAGAGGACCAGGCCCGCGCCGACGAGTTCGCCGGACTTGTCGAACCAACCCAGGTTCTCCGAGCGCCACTCGGTCTTCACATCAGCCCACGCCGGGACCTGGCAGTGGCTCGCCGCGGGCTGGCTCTGGATGAATGCCAGATGCTGCTCACGGCTGATGGTCCTCAGGGTCAGGCTCATGCGGGGCGCTCCTCGGCAGGTGTGTCCCCATCGGTACAGGGGCTCCGGCTCACGCGCCGAAGCCTACTGTGACCGGGGAGCGCCCCGATTGTGCGTGTCTCCCTCGGCCGGTGGCCGGTCCGGGACGCCTCAGGCGAGGCCCCCGTAGAACATGCCGAGATAGAAGCCGACAGCCGAGGCGCCGAGCCCGACGATCAAGGCGAAGCGTTCCCTCGTGGTCACCGAGATGAACTGTCCGTACGCGCCCGTTCCGATGCCGATCAGTCCTGCCCAGGAAGCCAGGACATGGAGGTCGTGGAACTGCGCGGTGATGAAGGAGAGGACTCCGAGGAAGAGCGTCACCCCGACCAGCGTGTCCTGGAGCGGGTGGGGCTTGCCGTCGGTGGCGAGAAGGGAATGTCCGGGGTCGGGTCGCATTGCCTGTGCCATGGGGCACCTCCTGGCGTGGCTTCCGGGAAGGCGGCGCATCCTAGCGCCGCCGCCATCCGTTGTGTACAGATTGCGTCCCCCCACCACCGGATTTCAACCGGAAGCCGGTGTGCGGGTAGTCTGTACGATCTGCACCGGTGTCTGCCCAGGTCCACCCAGGACCCCGACGGCCTCCTCGCTCGCCGAGGGGATTGTCAGTGGCGGCCGATACCGTTGCTTACGCATCACGACCCTCCTGCCACGGAACGACCGTGGCCGCTGAGTCCAAAGGAGGTGGGTTCCACATGCGTCACTACGAGGTGATGGTCATCCTCGACCCCGATCTCGAGGAGCGCGCTGTCTCCCCGCTGATCGAGAACTTCCTTTCTGTCGTCCGTGAGGGCAACGGAAAGGTCGAGAAGGTCGACACCTGGGGCCGTCGTCGTCTCGCCTACGAGATCAAGAAGAAGCCCGAGGGCATCTACTCGGTCATCGACCTGCAGGCCGAGCCTGCGGTCGTCAAGGAGCTCGACCGCCAGATGAACCTGAACGAGTCGGTCCTCCGGACCAAGGTCCTCCGTCCCGAGACCCACTGAGCACCTAGCTCAGAGGTCATCGGGTTCGAGTAGCAGTAAGCAGCCAGAAGCAATCCCGCCGAGAGGTTCACCCAATGGCAGGCGAGACCGTCATCACGGTCGTCGGCAATCTTGTCGACGACCCCGAGCTGCGCTTCACCCCGTCCGGTGCGGCGGTCGCGAAGTTCCGTATCGCGTCCACCCCCCGCACCTTCGACCGTCAGACCAATGAGTGGAAGGACGGCGAGAGCCTGTTCCTGACCTGCTCGGTCTGGCGTCAGGCGGCGGAGAACGTCGCCGAGTCGCTTCAGCGAGGCATGCGCGTTGTCGTGCAGGGCCGGCTGAAGCAGCGGTCCTATGAGGACCGCGAGGGCGTCAAGCGCACGGTCTACGAGCTGGACGTCGAGGAAGTCGGCCCCAGCCTCAAGAACGCCACGGCCAAGGTCACCAAGACCACGGGTCGCGGTGGCCAGGGTGGCTACGGCGGCGGTGGCGGCCAGCAGGGCGGCGGCAACTGGGGCGGAAGCTCCGGTGGTGGTCAGCAGGGTGGTGGCGGTGCTCCCGCCGACGACCCGTGGGCGACCAGCGCGCCGGCCGGTGGCGGCCAGCAGCAGGGCGGCGGAGGCAGCTGGGGTGGAAACTCCAGCGGCGGCGGCTACTCGGACGAGCCCCCCTTCTAGGGCACTCCCCTCGAAGCGGGTTCGTACCCAAACTTCTTGATCACACAGGAGAAACACCATGGCGAAGCCGCCTGTGCGCAAGCCTAAGAAGAAGGTCTGCGCGTTCTGCAAGGACAAGACCGCGTACGTGGACTACAAGGACACGAACATGCTGCGGAAGTTCATTTCCGACCGCGGCAAGATCCGTGCCCGCCGCGTGACCGGCAACTGCACGCAGCACCAGCGTGACGTCGCCACGGCCGTGAAGAACAGCCGTGAGATGGCGCTGCTGCCCTACACGTCCACCGCGCGATAAGGAAAGGGTGACCGACTAATGAAGATCATCCTGACCCACGAGGTCTCTGGCCTCGGTGCCGCCGGCGATGTCGTCGACGTCAAGGACGGTTACGCTCGCAACTACCTGGTCCCGCGTGGTTTCGCGATCCGCTGGACCAAGGGTGGCGAGAAGGACGTGGCGCAGATCCGCCGCGCCCGCAAGATCCACGAGATCGCGACCATCGAGCAGGCCAACGAGATCAAGGCCCAGCTCGAGGGCGTGAAGGTGCGTCTGGCCGTTCGCTCCGGCGACGCCGGCCGCCTCTTCGGCTCCGTGACCCCGGCCGACATCGCCACGGCGATCAAGTCCGCGGGTGGCCCCGACGTCGACAAGCGTCGCGTCGAGCTCGGTTCGCCGATCAAGACCCTGGGCTCGCACCAGGTGTCCGTGCGTCTGCACCCCGAGGTTGCCGCGAAGCTCGGCGTCGAGGTTGTCGCCGCGTAACGCTGCTCTCAGCAGTACGGAAGGGGGGGGGGGCCCCCCCGCGGGGGCCCCCCCCGCGCGCACCGACCCACACAACCCACCCACACAGACCGACGCGAGACACACACCACCCCCCCCACCCCCCGCC
>NZ_JBHWBS010000014.1:46343-57375 GCF_042735655.1 Streptomyces sp. NPDC059567
AGCCGCTGACGGGCGGCCCCCACCCTGGGGGGGGGCGCCCCTTCCGCCGTTTCACGTGAAACACGTCAGCGGATCAGCGGATGGCTCCGGTGACGACCCACCGGCCGGAGCGGGAGCGCAGCCAGAGCGTCAGCATCCGGACGGTCATCATGAGTGTCATCGCCCACCACAGGGCCGTCAGCCCCCCGCCGAGTGCGGGGATCAGGAGCGCGACCGGGGCGAAGACCGCCAGGGTGAACAGCATGGCCCAGGCCAGGTAGGGGCCGTCGCCCGCGCCCATCAGGACGCCGTCGAGGACGAAGACCACTCCCGAGATCGGCTGCGACACGGCGACGACCAGCAGGGCCGGGAGCAGGGTGTCCTGGACCGTGGTGTCGCTGGTGAACAGCGGGATGAAGAGCGGGCGGGCGACGATGATCAGTGCGCCCAGCACGACGCCGGAGATCACACCCCACTGGACCATGCGCCGGCAGACCTGTCGTGCCCCCTCGGCATCGTCGGCGCCGAGATACCGGCCGATGATGGCCTGTCCCGCGATGGCGATCGCGTCGAGGGCGAAGGCCATCAGGCTCCACAGGGACAGGATGATCTGGTGGGCGGCGACCTCGGCGTCGCCCATGCGGGCCGCGACGGCCGTGGCGATCATCAGGACCGCTCGCAGGGAGAGCGTGCGGACGAGGAGGGGGACGCCGGCCTGTGCGCTGGCGCGTATGCCTGCCGCGTCCGGACGCAGGGAGGCACCGTGGCGTCTGGCGCCCCGGACGACGACGACGAGATACGCGACGGCCATACCGCACTGGGCGATCACCGTGCCCCATGCGGAGCCGGCGATGCCCATGCCGGCGCCGTACACGAGACCCACGTTGAGGAGCGCGTTGGCCGCGAAGCCGCCGATGGCCACGTACAGCGGTGTACGGGTGTCCTGGAGGCCGCGCAGGACGCCCGTGGCGGCCAGGACGACGAGCATGGCGGGGATGCCGAGGCTGGAGATCCGCAGATACGTGATGGCGTACGGGGCGGCGGTGTCGGACGCGCCGAAGAGGTCGATCAGCCAGGGGGCGGTGGGCAGCGTGAGCGCGACGACGGCTCCACCCAGCAGGAGCGCGAGCCAGATGCCGTCCATGCCCTGGCGGATGGCGGCCTGGAGGTCGCCGGCTCCCACGCGGCGGGCGACGGCGGCCGTGGTGGCGTAGGCAAGGAAGACGAAGACGCTCACGGCGGTGGTGAGCAGGGCCGCCGCGATGGCCAGACCGGCGAGTTGCGGCGTGCCGAGATGGCCGACAATGGCGCTGTCGACCATGAGGAAGAGCGGCTCGGCGACGAGCGCGCCGAAGGCCGGGACGGCGAGCGAGATGATCTCTCGGTCGTGCTGCCGGCGGGCGGCCTTGGGGGTCGGGGGAGCCTGGGTCATGGAGGCCAATCTAATCTTCCACAGGTAAGAGATGCAATGCAGTTGGGGTCCTTACAAGTAGCGCGCTCCGAGCTTCGACTGTGCGCCGTTTGTTCTGATCTTGATCCGGAGGGGAAAGTTTTTCTCCCCCACAGCCCGTGGATGGAAAAAGGCCAGGTCAGGGCTGCGAGTCGGGGGCGGCTATGAGTTTGTCCACATGGCTGTCCCCTGGTCCGTGCACAGGTTCTGCGGAGTTCTCCACAGCATCTGGTCGTTCACCCACAGGCCCTGTGGATAACCAGATTGGCTGACGGTGCCCGCGGGCCTACCGTGGTCCGGCGCACGACGCGCCAGAAGCGGAGTCAAAGCCTCTTGTTTGTCCGAGCCGTGGCGTAAGAAAGAGTGGCACGGCTAGGTCCGCGGAGCGGACGGGAGGAGGTGGCTTGATGAGCATTCCCGAGCCCCTGGACGACCCCTGGGCCGACAGCGGACCGAGTGACCGGCTGCCTGTCGCACGCCCCCGCGGCGAGGGCCGTGCACGCGGACGAGGCCGCGAGGACCAGCACGACCGCGGCAGCGACAGCGGCCCGTGGGACGGCGGCCTCTCCGGTTTCGAGCGGGTGCCCCCGCAGGACCTCGATGCCGAGCAGTCCGTCCTCGGCGGCATGTTGCTCTCCAAGGACGCCATCGCGGACGTCGTGGAGATCATCAAGGGCCACGACTTCTACAAGCCCGCCCACGAGACGGTCTACGCGGCCATCCTCGATCTGTACGCCAAGGGCGAGCCCGCCGACCCGATCACGGTCGGCGCCGAGCTCACCAAGCGCGGCGAGATCACCCGCGTCGGCGGTGCCTCGTATCTGCATACCCTCGTCCAGTCGGTGCCGACCGCGGCCAACGCCGCGTACTACGCGGAGATCGTCCACGAGCGCGCCGTGCTGCGACGGCTCGTGGAGGCCGGCACCAAGATCACGCAGATGGGATACGCGGCCGACGGCGACGTCGACGAGATCGTGAACTCGGCCCAGGCCGAGATCTACGCGGTCACCGAGCAGCGCACCACCGAGGACTATCTGCCGCTCGGCGACATCATGGAGGGCGCGCTCGACGAGATCGAGGCGATCGGCTCCCGCAGCGGCGAGATGACCGGTGTGCCGACCGGCTTCACCGACCTCGACCAGCTCACCAACGGACTGCACCCCGGCCAGATGATCATCATCGCGGCCCGTCCCGCCATGGGTAAGTCGACGCTGGCCCTGGACTTCGCCCGGGCCTGCTCCATCAAGCACAACCTGCCGAGCGTCATCTTCTCCCTCGAAATGGGCCGCAACGAGATCGCCATGCGCCTTCTCTCGGCGGAAGCCCGGGTCGCGCTGCACCACATGCGCTCCGGCACCATGACGGACGAGGACTGGACCCGGCTGGCCCGCCGGATGCCGGACGTCTCGCAGGCCCCGCTCTACATCGACGACTCCCCGAACCTGTCGATGATGGAGATCCGCGCCAAGTGCCGTCGGCTCAAGCAGCGCGCCGGCCTCAAGCTCGTGGTCATCGACTACCTCCAGCTGATGCAGTCGGGCGGCTCCAAGCGTTCCGAGAGCCGCCAGCAGGAGGTCTCGGACATGTCGCGAAACCTGAAGCTTCTGGCGAAGGAGCTCGAGCTGCCGGTGATCGCGCTCTCGCAGCTGAACCGTGGCCCCGAGCAGCGCACCGACAAGAAGCCGATGGTCTCCGACCTCCGTGAATCCGGCTCCATCGAGCAGGACGCGGACATGGTGATCCTGCTGCACCGCGAGGACGCGTACGAGAAGGAGTCGCCGCGCGCCGGCGAGGCGGACATCATCGTGGGCAAGCACCGAAACGGCCCCACGGCGACGATCACGGTGGCCTTCCAGGGCCACTACTCCCGCTTTGTCGACATGGCGCAGACCTGATCGGGTGTTCGCCGTCCTGAGCGTCCGCTCCGCGTGAAATGTGGTCGACTCCGGCGGGGCGACGGCGTTGGATCAGGGCATGACCTCACCCTTCGACACTCTGCTTCCCAGTACCGAACGAGCCTTGCTGCACCGCGTCGCCGTCGCCCAGTCCGAAGGGAGGTCTCCCTCCTTCGTCGGGGCGGTGGCCCGCGACGGGGCGATGGTGTGGAGCGGATCGCGCAGCTGTGTGGACGGCCATGACCCGGACGCCGATACGCAGTACCGGATCGGCTCCCTCACCAAGACGTTCACCGCGGTCCTGGTGATGCGGCTCCGGGACGAGGGACTGCTCGATCTGAACGACCCGTTGGAGAAGCACCTTTCGGGCACGGGCGTGGGCGATGTGACCATCGCCCAGCTCCTCGGGCACAGCGCCGGGCTTGCGGCCGAGACGCCGGCGCCGTGGTGGGAGCGGACCCCCGGCCCCGTCCGGCCGGAGCTGGCCGATGTCCTGGGCGACGATCCCCTCGTCCACCCGGTGGGACGTCTCCACCATTACTCCAACCCCGGCTACACGCTGCTCGGTTCGCTGGTCGAGGCGGTCCGTGGAGTGTCCTGGGAGGAGGCGCTGCGCGGCGAGATCCTGGAGCCCCTGGGGATGACGCGTACGAGCGCACAGCCGGTGGCTCCCCATGCCGGCGGCTGGGCCGTGCACCCCTGGGCCGATGTGATGCTGCCCGAACCGTCCGAGGACCTGGGGGTGATGGCGCCGGCGGGACAACTCTGGTCGACGGCCGAGGACCTCTGCCGTTTCGCCGGCTTCCTCGCCCAGGGCGACGACCGGGTGCTCAGCGCGGCTTCCGTCGAGGAGATGCGTACGCCGGCGGCGCCGCCGGGAGCCGGTGAATGGGAGGGCGGCTACGGCCTCGGCATCCAGCTGCTGCGCAAGGGCGGTCGGACGCTGGTCGGTCACACCGGCTCGCTGCCCGGTTTCGTCGCCTGTCTCTGGGTGAGTGTGGAGGACGGGGTGGCGGCGGTCGCGCTCGCCAATGCCACCTCGGGGCCGCTGACTTCGGTCGTGGCCAGCGATCTCGTGCGGATCGTGGCAGATGCCGAGCCCAGGTTCCCCGAGCCGTGGCGGCCCCTGCCCGCGGCCGAGGTCGACCAGGAGCTGTTGGAGCTGACCGGCCCCTGGTACTGGGGAACGTACGCGTACGGGCTGCGCCTGGGCTCCGACCGGAGTGTGATCCTCGAACCGCTGCGCGGGGCAGGACGTCGGGCGACCTTCCGGGCGTTGCCCGATGGTGGGTGGATCGGTCTGAACGGCTACTACGCGGGGGAGAAGCTGCGTGTGGTGCGGCGGGCGGACGGCTCGGTGAGCCACCTTGATCTGGCGTCCTTCGTCTTTACGCGGGAGCCGTACGAGCAGGGCGACGCGGTGCCCGGCGGGGTCGACGAGGCGGGCTGGCGCGGCCTCTGATCGGATGTTTCACGTGAAACAGGACGCCGAGGTGCCCTCGGCGTCCTGTGCGCTCCGGTCGGCCGTGGTCGCGTCCCGGGGTCGCCGTCAGAGGCTCAGCTTGAAGCCCAGATGCGAGGCCTCGAACCCGAGGCGCTCGTAGAAGCGATGGGCGTCCGTGCGGGTGGTGTCGGAGGTCAGCTGCACCAACTGGCAGTTCTGGCGCCGGGATTCCTCGATGGCCCACTCGATGAGGCGGGTGCCCAGGCCGCTGCCTCGTTCGTCGGCGTGGATACGGACGCCTTCGATGATCGACCGTGTGGACCCGCGCCGCGAGAGCCCGGGAATGATCGTGAGCTGAAGGGTGCCGACGACCTTGTGGCCGCGCACGGCCACGACCAGATGCTGGTTCGGGTCCGAGGCCAGTCGCTCGAAGGCCGCGGTGTACGGGGTGAGGTCGTCGGGGGACTCGCGCTGGGCGCCCAGGGGGTCATCGGCGAGCATGGCGACGATGGCCGGGAGATCCTCGACGGTGGCGGGCCGTATCTCAAGATCGCTCATGGGGCGCAGAGTACGCGCGGGACCCGTTCCGGCTAGGCCGGAACCCACATTCCTTCGACGACGCGGACCAGGGGAGTCAGCTCCGGGTCCTTCGCGGCTTCGTCGAGCGCCTCGCGCAGCGCCCCGTCATTGGTGGGCCGTGCCTCGTCGAGCAGCGCCATGCCGGCTTCGGTGACATCGGTGTAGATACCGCGTCGGTCGGTGGCGCAGAGATAGCGGGTGAGCAGGCCGCGGTCCTCCAGCCGGGTCACCAGGCGTGTGGTGGCACTCTGGCTGAGTACGACGGCGTCCGCGACCTGCTTCATCTGGAGATGGCCGCCGGGCCCGCTGTGCTGGCGGCTGAGGACGTCCAGCAGCGAGTATTCGCGCATGCTCAGACCGTGGTTGGCCTCCAGCGCGCGCTCGATGTGGGATTCGATCCTGCCGTGCAGCAACGAGAGGGCGCACCAGCCCTGGGAGAGGGCGGTGAGGGCGGGGTCGGTCGCGGTCATGATCTCTCCTCGGTCCGGAGCGGCTTCTCCCAGAGTAGACGATGACTGCAATAGCCCGCGTGTGCAATTACTTCCTGCTTATCCCGCCGCCACCGTGAGAGGGGCGAACCGGCGGTGCCAGTCACCCGGAAGCCCGTCCAGTGAGCGCACCATGACCGCGTTGAACGCGATCGGGGCGAGGCCGTTCGTCTTGAGCCAGCGCAACAGCGACTCGTGGCGTACGTCGATGTCCGTGCGCAGAGGGCGGTCCGTGGCGGTGGCCAGGGAGGCGACGAGGGCCTGTGCCGTCGCCGTGTCCCGGGCGATCAGGGGGCCGATGACATGGGTGTCCATGTTGGGCCAGGCCGCGGCGAAGCCGGT
The DNA here is from genome assembly GCF_042735655.1 of Streptomyces sp. NPDC059567. Classification (NCBI taxonomy): domain Bacteria; kingdom Bacillati; phylum Actinomycetota; class Actinomycetes; order Kitasatosporales; family Streptomycetaceae; genus Streptomyces; species Streptomyces sp. NPDC059567. The sequence goes on from NZ_JBHWBS010000014.1 coordinate 52,521, forward strand.
GATCTCGCCGTCGGTCTCGCTGACGCGGAGCAGATCAGCGAAGGCAGGCAGGCGGGTGATCATGTGGGTGCGGTCCAGGCCGAAGATCTCGGTGTCCAGGTGCAGGATCGCCTGGAGGTCCTCCGCCGTGGCGGGTCGGGTCGGGATGTCCGGGGCCGGTTCCGTCGCGGTGAAGCGGCCCGTGACCATCTCCGCGCGACCCGTCTGGACGAAGCCCAGCTGCTCGTAGAGAGGTTGCCCGTTCGGGGTCGCATGGAGCGTGAGCGGGGTGTCTCCGGCCTGCTCCAGCACATGGACCATGAGCCGGCGTCCCACGCCCTGGCGGGCGTACCGCTCGGCGACCAGCACCATGCCGATCGCGGAGAGCCCCGGCCCGTACGAGGTGACCACGCAGGCCGTGACCAGCCCCTTGCCGGCCGGGTCGTCGATGCCGTAACCGGTCCCGGCGGTGAGTAGCAGGCTCCATTTGTGTTCCTCGCGGGGCCAGCCTCGGTCCTCGGAGAGATCGGCGCAGGCGGTGAGGTCGTCCACGGTGAGGCGTCGGATGGGGAGCTGGTCGAGCGGGGAGGGCGAGGTCGACATGGGCTCAGGCTGTCCGACGTACTGATCGTCCGTCCACCGCTTTAGGAGAACTCGCGCCGGAGCGCAGGCGACGACCTCTTCGGGTCAGCCCCCATGGCTTCAGGATCGAGATCGCCGTCATGAAGAGATAGGCCGTCGTCGACACCGTGGGTGCCGCCACCAGACTGATGTCCGGTACCCCGGCTGCCGCCGCGTGCTCGATCTCCGGGCGCAGGGCGAAGACGGTCGCTGCCGCGGTGGCCATCGTGATCCAGAACTTGATCCAGACCCAGCGATGCCGGGCGAGACCCCAGGGTGTGCCCAGCGACAGCACCAGCCCGCTCACCAGGGTCACGACGGCGACCGGAGCCAGGAGCCAGTCGGCGAAGACCTTCATCGCACGGTAGGACGCCTCCGTGAGGGAGGGATCGCCGGTCGTCCAGGCCGTGATCCCGAGCGTCAGCAGTCCCACGCTGAGCCCGAGCCAGGCCACGGAAACGGCGACATGGAGGACGAGGAGAGCCCGCCGAGCGGGACGCTTGAGATGTTTCACGTGAAACACCGTGCCGCCCGGCCCCCTCGTCTCGCGTCTGACCGTCGGAGTAACCGCACGTACTAGCCTCGGCGTACATGACGACTCTCCGGGGCCGAGGGAGGCTTCATCTCTTCGATCTCGACGGCACCCTGATCCGAGGTTCGGCCGCGGCCGTCGAGATCTCTCGGCAGTTGGGGCTCAGCGAGGAGATCGCCGCCCTGGAGCAGGGGTTTCTGCTCCACGGGCTGACGCCGGACGAGTTCGCCGTCCAGGCCCGCGAGCTCTGGTCCGCCCTCACCCCGGAGCAGGTCACCGCCGCCTTCGAAGGGGCGCCCTGGCTGGCCGGCATCCGTGAGGTCTGGGCGGACATCCGCGCTCAGGGAGACCGCTGTGCGGTCATCACGCTCTCGCCGGACTTCTTCGTCGAGCGCCTCCTCGACTGGGGTGTCGACTCGGCCCACGGTTCGCAATGGCCCTCGGTTCCGTTCATGGCACCTATCCACCGCCCGGGGATTCTCAATGCCACGGCGAAGGTGAGCATCGCCCGTCGACTCTGCGCGGAGTACGGGATGGGGTTCGAGGACTGCGTCGCCTACGGGGACTCGATGTCCGACGCGGAACTCTTCGCCGTCGTCCCCATGACGGTGGCGGTGAACGCGGACCGTCATCTGGCCGGACTCTCCCGCCATGCCTATGCGGGGGGAGATCTGCGAGAGGCGTACGAACTGGTCCGAAAAAGCGCAGCCTAGCCTCACTCCCGGGGCTAATGCCCGAGAATTCCACTTTCTGTCCGAACCGGTGGTCGAACCTGCCAAGCTGCGGCGACAAGAGCCGCTTGCGCGAGGCGAGGCACACGATGGAAGAGGCCGTGCACGACGACGGCGAAGCACCGCCCCGGATAGCTCCGGAACCGTCCCCCGACGCGATGCTCATTCGCCGCACCCTGGCCGAGATCGCGCCCGCCGCCGACAAGGTGACCTCGTACTTCTACGCGTTGCTCTTCGTCCGCCACCCTGAGCTGCGCGCGATGTTCCCCGCGTCGATGGACACCCAGCGCGACCGCCTCCTCAAGGCGCTGCTGACGGCGGCCGAGCACTTGGACAACGCCCCCGTACTCACCGAGTACCTCCAGAACCTCGGCCGCGGACACCGCAAGTACGGAACCCAACCGACGCACTATCCGGCTGTCGGCGAGGCTCTGATCGGCGCGTTGATCCGGTACGCCACCCTGACCTGGAACGAGGAGACCGAGGCCGCCTGGGTGCGGACGTACACGACGATCTCGCAGATCATGATCGACGCGGCGGCCGAGAACGAGCGGCATGCGCCCGCCTGGTGGCAGGCGGAGGTCGTCTCGCACGATCTGCGGACCCCGGACATAGCGGTGATCACGCTGCGGCCCGATCAGCCGTACTCCTTCCTCGCCGGCCAGTACACGACGCTGGAGACCCCCTGGTGGCCGCGCGTATGGCGGCATTACTCCTTCGCCTCGGCGCCCCGGCCCGACGGGCTGCTCTCCCTCCACGTCAAGGCGGTGCCCGCCGGCTGGGTCTCCAACGCCCTGGTCCACCACGCCCGCCCGGGGGACGTGCTGCGCCTCGGTCCGCCGGCGGGGTCCATGACGGTCGACCATTCCACGGACAACGGACTGCTGTGCCTGGGCGGCGGCACGGGGATCGCACCCATCAAGGCGCTGGTCGAGGATGTCGCCGAGCACGGGGACCGGCGCCCCATGGAGGTGTTCTACGGCGCGCGCAGCGGCCATGACCTGTACGACATCGACACGATGATGCGGCTCCAGAAGACATACCCCTGGCTGTCGGTGCGGCCGGTCACCGAGGACCAGGCCCAGCTGCCGGACGCGGTGAGGCAGTACGGCCCGTGGAACGAGTACGAGGCCTATCTGTCGGGCCCGCCCGGCATGATCCGGCGCGGGGTGGCCACCCTGCGGGGGATCGGTATCCCCGCAGAGCGGATCCGCCACGACCTCCTGGCAGAACTCGCGTCCTAGCCCAGGTCTGGGGCATGCATCGCGCGGACACCCTCGATATTGCCGTCCAGGTAGTGACGCAGGGAGAGCGGTACGAGATGGACGGCGGCGATCCCGACCCGGCTGAACGGCACCCGGACGATCTCGTACTCGCCGCAGGGCTCCTCGATCTCGGGGCCGTGTCGCAGCGAGGTGTCCATGGACTCGAGCCGGCAGACGAAGAAGTGCTGGACCTTCACCCCGGAGACACCGCCGTCGACGATGTGCTCGACGGTGTCGACGAAGCAGGGGACCACGTCGGTGACCTTGGCGCCGAGCTCCTCGTGCACCTCGCGGTGCAGGGCCTCGACGACGGTGGTGTCCGAGGGCTCGACTCCGCCGCCCGGCGTCAGCCAGTACGGATCCACCCCCGGTTTCGTGCGCTTGATGAGGATGAGGTCGTTTCCATCGAGCAGGATGGCGCGTGCGGTGCGCTTGACCACAGGACGTTCGGTCATGGGAAGAAAATGGCCCGCCAGGGGTGTCCTGAAACTCACCAGTCCGTAGAGGCCCGCAGAAGCCAGTCGTGTGCCCGCGCGATGTGCGGCAGCGCGAGGGTGCCGGCGCGGACGATCAGGAAGTACGTCCGCAGCGGGGGAACCGGCGGATCGAGCAGCGCCACGAGACGTCCCTGCTCCAGAGCGTCCTCGCACAGATAGCGGGGCAGCACGGCAAGGCCGGCCCCGGAGGCCGCCGATTCCAGGACGGCCCGCAGATCGGGCGCTATGACGGTGGCCGCCGCGGCCGGCTTGGTCTCGAACACGGCCGCCCAGTAGCGGGAGACGAACGGCAGCGACTCGTGCACCTCCACGACCGGCAGCTGTTCCAGGACGACGGCGCCCTTGCGCAGCAGCACCTCGGGCGCGAGCCGAGCGGCCCACCGAGGCGCGGCGACCAGCACGTGCTCCTCGTCGCAGAGCGGGGTGGAGGTCAGCAGCCCGCCGCGCGGCCGGGCGGCGGCGATGGCCAGATCGTGGTGGCCCGCGGCGAGGCCGTCGAGGATCTCCTCGGTGTTCCCCGCGAAGGAGGCCCGGAGGGCCAGCCCTTGGGCGACCAGGGGCGTGAGGGCGGGCAGGGCACGCATCGACGTGAACTCGGGAGGCCCGGCGAGATGGAGCGTGCGAACGCCGCTCTCCTCGTCCACGCCGGTCTCCGCGATCTCGACGAGCGCGTCCAGATGCGGGGCTGCGCGGTGGGCGAGTTCGTCGCCGATGGTGGTGGGGGTGACACCACGGGCCTGTCTGAGGAAGAGCGGGCGGCCCAGCTGCCGTTCCAGGGTCCGGATCTGGCTGGTGACCGCGGGCTGCGAGAGTCCGAGGAGTGCCGCGGCGCGGGTGAAGGAGCCGGCCCGGTGCACCGTGACGAATGTGCGCAGCAGGGCGAGATCCATGTCCGCCCCCTCCCGGCCGTGCGGCCGTTCGACTCAGGCGGTCGGCTGACGGCGCCCTCGGGACCGTCCAACTATAAATAAGTCGATAGGTCTCTGTCGCTACCGTGATTGGACACTGACGCAGAGTCAACTAGCCTTGGTCAGGCGGTTCTCCGCGCGTGGAACCGGGGCGTTCCGAGCCATGAGGGGGGAGGCTCGGAGCGCCCCCTTACCTGGGCGGCGGCGGGGGGGGCCGGGGCGCGGTGGGGGGGGGGCGGGCCGCCCCAGAGACTCTCGGGGTGGGTGTGTGTGACTCTGGCGGAGAGTGTGAGTGTGGGCGGGCGTGAGAGCGACACAGGGG
>NZ_JBHWBS010000014.1:57385-89997 GCF_042735655.1 Streptomyces sp. NPDC059567
GACGCTGGGGTGCTCTTCTCGCCGGGCGGGGTCCGGCGCGTTCCCGCACGGGGGGGGGGGGCCGCCGGCCCGCCCCCGGCCGGGCCGCCGGGCGGCGGCGCGCCGGGGCGCCGTCCGTCAGCCGGCGGCTCTCTCGGCCGCGTCGAGAGCGCGCAGCACGTCCGCGATCAGGTCCTCCGGGTCCTCCGCACCGACGGAGAAGCGGATGAAGCCCTCCGGCACGGAGTCGCCGCCCCACCGCCCGCGCCGCTCGGCCGTGGAGCGCACGCCGCCGAAGCTGGTGGCGTCGTCCACGAGGCGCAGCCCGTCGAGGAACCGCTCAGCCCAGGCCCGGTCGGGAAGGACGAAGGACACGACCGGCCCGAAGCGCTTCATCTGGGTCGCCGCCACCGCATGCGAAGGGTCGCCGGGGAGCCCCGGATACCGCAGCCCGGTCACCTCGCCCCGCTTCCCCAGGGCCTCCGCGAGGGAGAGCGCCGAGGTGCACTGCCGGTCGATGCGGAGCTGGAGCGTGGCCAGGGAGCGGTGCGCGAGCCAGGCCTCCATGGGGCCGGGAATGGCCCCGACGATCTTGCGCCAGCGCCGTACCTCCGCCGCCCGCCGCGGATCACGGCAGCTGACGTGGCCGAGCAGGATGTCGCCGTGCCCGGTCATCCCCTTGGTGTCGCTCGCGACGGAGAAGTCCGCGCCGAGCTCCAGGGGCCGCTGGCCGAGCGGGGTGGCCAGGGTGTTGTCGACGGCGACGAGCGCCCCGCGTTCGTGCGCCGCGTCGACCAGGCGGCGGATGTCGCAGACGTCGAGCCCCGGGTTGGAGGGCGTCTCGATCCACAGCAGCCGTGCTCCGTCCAGGACGGACAGCTGGGCGTCGCCGGCGGTCGGTGCGGTGCGGACCTCGATCCCGTACGCCCTGAGCTGCTCGTGGACCAGCGGCAGCGCCTGGTAGCCGTCGTCCGGCATGACGATCGTGTCGCCTGCCTTGAGCTGGGAGAAGAGGACTGCGGAGATGGCGGCCATGCCCGAGGCGAAGACGAGCGTCTCGACACCCGCCTCCCCCGGTGCCTCCAGCTCGCCGATGGCGCGTTCCAGATGGGTCCAGGTCGGGTTCTCGTCCCGCCCGTAGGTGTAGGGGCCGGTGGGGTCTCCCGGCAGGTGGAAGTGGGCGGCGAAGACCGGCCCCGGCAGGGTCGGTTCGTATTTGACCGGCTCGGGAAGTCCGGCGCGCACCGCCCGCGTCCCGTCGCCGACGGCCCCGGGGTCCTCGGGGCCCTCGAACGTGTCCTCGTTCATGCCGTTCGTTCCTCCACGCTCTCGCGTACCGCGGCGAGCAGCCCCTCGCTCGCGGCCTCCACCATCTCCAGGCACTCCTCGAAGCCTTCCGTCCCGCCGTAGTACGGGTCGGGCACGTCGAGATCGTCGGCCGCCGGGTCGTACGAGCGCAGCAGCCGCACCTTCGCCACGTCGTCCGGCGTCGGGGCGAGCCGCCGGAGCTCCCGCAGATGACTCTCGTCGAGGGCGATCACCAGATCCAGCGCCGGGAACCACGAGGCGCGGAACTGGCGGGCGGTGTGGCCGGAGTCGTAGCCGTGGGCCTCCAGGACGGCGACCGTGCGCGGATCGGCGGAGTGGCCCTCGTGCCAGCCCCCGGTGCCCGCGCTGTCGACCTCCACGGCGTCCGCCAGGCCCACCTCCTCCACGCGGGCGCGGAAGACGGACTCGGCCATCGGCGAGCGGCAGATGTTGCCGGTGCAGACGAAACAGACCCGGTACGTCATCGTCCGCCCTCAGTCCCCGTCGGGGAGAACGACGTTCAGCGCCCAGGACACGACGGAGATGATCAGGCCGCCGAGTACGGCGGTCCAGAAGCCGTCGACATGGAAGCTGAGGCCGAGCTGGTCGGCCAGCCAGGAGGTGAGCAGCAGCATCAGGGCGTTGATCACCAGTGTGATCAGGCCGAGCGTGAGAAAGAACAGCGGAAGTGAGATCAGCTGGACGATCGGCTTCACCAAGAAGTTCACCAGACCGAAAACCAGGGCGACGAGTATCAGCGTCCAGGCCTTCTTGCCGGTGCTGTCGCCGGTCAGGGTGATGTCCTGGAGCAGCCAGATGGCGACTCCCAATGCGCCCGCGTTCGCGAGCGTCTTGACTACGAAATTCATCATGTGTCTGATCGTGGCAGACATGATCGGGCCAATGGCAGGGGCGGACGCACGATGAAAGCATTCCGACTGGACGAGTTGGAGGCGGAGCGCGCCGCCAACGACGGCGCATACCTCCAGTTCCTGCGCGAGCGGAACATGTCGGTCGGTCTTTACGCGCTCGACGCGGGGGCGCTCGACCCGCAGCAGCCACACGGCCAGGACGAGGTGTACTTCGTCGTGAGCGGCCGTGCCGCGATCACGGTCGGGATGGAGACGACGCAGGTCGCGCGCGGAAGCGTGGTCTACGTGCCCGCCGGGGTGGCCCACAAGTTCCACCACATCACCGAGGACCTGCGGGTCATGGTGGTCTTCTCGCCGCCGGAGTCCTGATCTCCCCTAGGGGTCGGATCAGGGGAGATCAAGGGCCACGAGGCCCCCGTTGACCCCGTTGCCGCCCCTAGCATCGAGAGTGTTCGGCGCAGAGCGCGTGGAGCGAGGTCTTCGGGAGATGAGGTAAGCGCGATGGCGGTACGAGAGATTCTCGCGGGGATGCCCTGGTGGGTGAAGTGGGTGGCCATACCGGTCATCGCCCTGCTCGTCTTCGGCGGCCTGATCACCAGCATCGCGATGTTCGTGATCGGTCTGCTCTTCAAGGTCCTGGTCTTCGTGGCCCTCGTCGGTGGACTGATCTACGTCGTACGGAAGTTCACCTCCTCGTCGGCCTCGCGCGAGGATTGGTAGCACAAGCTACCTGCCGGTATGACCGGGCTGCTCGCTGTTAGCCCGGCCGAGGGATGCGGAGAGGGAAACCGCGACCGTGCCTGGGGGCTGCCATTAGAGTGGAAATCTCTGCCGCCCCCGGGGAAAACTGGCGTAGACCTCCGCGCTGACCTGCGGTTTCTTCACCTGTCCCGGGAGAGTCCTTCATCGGACTCCACCGGTTTCCCAGGCCGCGGCGGGCGCGCGGGGGCGGCCCCCGCGGGCGGGTGCACGGCGCCCGTCACCACGCCTGGGGGTGACCTTTGGCCACGGCTTCGCAGTCCGCCGTCCCTACCCTGATCGGCTCGGTGCAGCGGGCGCTGAGACTTCTGGAGGCCGTGGGCTCCCACGAGGACGGAGCCCCCGCCAAACAGCTCGCGCGCGAAGCGGGACTCCCGCTTCCCACCGCGTACCACCTGCTCCGCACCCTGACGCACGAGGGCTATCTGCGCCGTGAGAAGGGTGTGTTCGTGTTCGGCGACGCGGCCGGTCGGTTGGCCGGCGGCGGAGTTCTGCAGAATCGTCGCACCAAGATCGAAGACTCGCTCGCACACTGGCGCGACGAGATCGGCGTCCCCATCTACTTCGCGATCTACCGCGAGGGCGAGATCGAGCTCGTCGCCGTCGCCGACACCCCCTCCGCCCCCGCCGTGGACGAGTGGGCCGACTTCCGCGAGACCGGCCACGCCCATGCGATCGGCCAGTGTCTGCTCAGTCAACTGGATCTGAAGAGTCGTCAAGACCACCTCGACCGCCATCCGGTGAAAGCCATCACTCCGTACACGGTGCGTAACCGGCAGGTGCTTTTGGAGCGTTTGGGCGGTATGGGGCGAATGGAGCCCCTGGTAGAGCGTCAGGAATATGCGCTGGGCACAGTTTGTGCCGCGATCCCCATCACTGCGGGGTCCACGGCGGCCGCGATGGCGATTTCCGTACCCCTTCACCAGGAAGAACGGTTGCTGCCCGCAGTCGCTCGACTACAGAATGAGATCGGAAGGCTCTTCAGCTCCTTCGCTTTCTCTATCAGTATCTGAAAAATCACTCCTTGTGATCCGCTAGCGCTTACAGCACGATTGCGTCAACAGGGCCATGGGGGATCATTCCTGGCCGTTTCGATCACAGCTTCAGTAGCCGTGTGCACACAACTGCTTCATCTACTGCGGGGTACAAGATGCGAGAGTCGGTCCAGGCCGAGGTCCTGATGAGCTTCCTCGTCTCCGAGGAGCTCGCCTTCAGGATCCCGGTGGAACTCCGGTACGAGACCCGGGATCCCTACGCGGTGCGGATGACCTTCCATCTCCCCGGAGACGCGCCGGTGACCTGGGCGTTCGGGCGGGAACTGCTGCTGGACGGGATCAACCGGCCGAGCGGCGACGGCGATGTGCACATCGCGCCGACCGATCCCGAGGCGCTCTCGGACGTCTCCATCCGGCTCCAGGTCGGCGGCGACCGCGCCCTGTTCCGGGCCAGCGCTCCGCCGCTCGTCGCCTTCCTCGACCGTACGGACAAGCTGGTTCCCCTCGGTCAGGAACGGACGCTGGGCGACTTCGAGGACAACCTGGAAGCCGCGCTCGGCCGGATTCTGGCGGAGGAGAACGCGGGCTGAACGCCCCCCGGGCCCGCCGAAACGGCCCCGGACCAGTCACTTCGCCCGACGCCGGCGTCCACCCCTGGACGAACGCTTCTCCGGATCGCCCGGCCGGTCTGCGGAGACCACCAGGGCGGCCAGCGCGGTCGTGACCGGCACCGAGGCCACCAGACCGATCGACCCCACGAGCGTCCGGACGATCTCCTCCGCGACCAACTCGCTGTTGGCCACCGTCCCCACACTGCTCTGCGCGATGGTGAAGAGCAGCAACAGGGGCAGGGCCGCACCGGCGTAGGCAAGGACCAGTGTGTTCACCACGGACGCGATGTGGTCGCGGCCGATCCGGATCCCGGCCCGGTACAACGCCCGGGGCCCCATACGGGGATCGGCCTGGTGCAGCTCCCACACCGCCGAGGTCTGCGTCACCGTCACATCGTCGAGGACACCGAGCGAACCGATGATGATGCCCGCGAGCAGCAGACCGGACATGTCGATGTCCGGGTACAGGCCGTGGATCAGACCGGTGTTGTCGTCCGTGTTGCCGCTGAGCGACGCCCAGCTGATGAAATACGAGCCGAGCAGCCCGATCAGCAGCAGCGAGATCAGGGTCCCGAGCACCGCGACCGAGGTGCGCGCCGACAGGCCGTGGCACATGTAGAGCGCGATGAGCATGATCGCGCTCGACCCGACCACCGCCACCACCAGCGGATTCGACCCCTGAAGGATCGCCGGCAGGATGAAGAGGGTCAGGATCAGGAAGCTGATGGCGAGCGAGATCAGGGCCATCACCCCGCGCATCCGGCCGACGAGCACGACCACGAGCGCGAAGATCAGCGCCAGGACCGTCAGCGGAACCTTGCGGTTCACATCAGTCACCGAGTACTGCAGATCGCGTGGGGCGTCGGGGGCGTACGCCACCACCACGCCCTGCCCCTCGTCCAGTTGACGCGGCGCGTCCGGCTGCACGATCTCGACGAAGGTACGGCCCTTGTCGGGGCCGTCGGTGACCTCGATCGTCGCCTTCTCGCACTGCCCCTGCTGGGCGTTGGCGGCCTCACGGCCCTGGGGCGTGGAGGGGTCCTCGGTCGGCGGGACCTGCGCGGCGTTCACATCCTTGCAGTCGACCTTCTCGACCGAGGCGACCTCGCCCGCGTAGGTCTGCCGGTCGAAGCCGACGCCGGTGCGCTCGTGCTCCGGCACGCCGCCCGGCCACAGCACGACGAGTCCGACCACCACGGCCGCGGCGAACGGGATCAGGACCGCGGCGATGACTCTGCGCAGATGCCGGGAGACCGGCGCCGCCGGGCCGTGGCTGTGGCTGTGGCCGTGCCCGTGGCCCGCGTCCCCATGGGCATCGTGTCCATCGGGTTCCGGGGTCTGCTGCGAGGAAGTCACCGACAGATCATCGCAAGAACGACGGGGGCCCACTGTTCAGCACGCCCGGGTTGACGCTAGCGTGGTGGCACCTTTGCACACGCGGGAGCTCGGAGCACCGGGCTGAGAGGGCGCTGATCACCGTACGCGCGTACTGATGTACGTACGGGAGGAGGCTGCGCCGACCGCCGAACCTGTTACCGGGTAATGCCGGCGTAGGGAGATCGGTCTCATGACCATTCAGGATGCACGCACGCCTGCCACCAGCCAGGACGAGCGCAAGCCGGGCTGGCACAAGGGATACGTCGAGGGCTCGCGCCCCGACCTCCGAGTGCCCGTCCGTCAGGTGCACCTCACCAACGGCAAGGACGTGACGCTGTACGACACGTCCGGCCCGTACACCGACCCCACCATCGACACCGACGTACGGCGGGGCCTTCCGCCGCTGCGCGAGAACTGGATCATCAGCCGCGGCGACACCGAGGAGTACGCGGGCCGCCCCGTCCGTCCCGAGGACGACGGCATCAAGCACACCTCGCCGCGTGGTGGCCTCAAGAACCTCGACGCGGTCTTCCCCGGCCGCCCCCGCCAGCCCCGCCGGGGCCGCGACGGGGCGGCGGTGACCCAGCTCGCGTACGCCCGCCGGGGCGAGATCACCCCGGAGATGGAGTACGTCGCGATCCGCGAGAACGTCTCCCCCGAGGTCGTACGGGAGGAGATCGCCGCAGGGCGCGCGGTGCTCCCGGCCAACGTCAACCACCCGGAGATCGAGCCGATGATCATCGGCAAGCGGTTCCTGGTGAAGGTCAACGCCAACATCGGCAACTCCGCCGTCACCTCCTCCATCGAGGAGGAGGTGGAGAAGATGACGTGGGCGACCAAGTGGGGCGCGGACACGGTCATGGACCTGTCCACCGGCCGCAACATCCACACCACCCGTGAGTGGGTGCTGCGCAACTCCCCCGTGCCGATCGGCACCGTGCCGCTCTACCAGGCCCTGGAGAAGGTCGACGGCAAGGCCGAGGAGCTGACCTGGGAGATCTACAAGGACACGGTCATCGAGCAGGCCGAGCAGGGCGTCGACTACATGACGGTCCACGCCGGCGTGCTGCTGCCGTACGTGCCGCTGACCGCCCGCCGCAAGACCGGCATCGTCTCGCGCGGCGGCTCGATCATGGCCGCCTGGTGCCTCGCGCACCACAAGGAGAACTTCCTCTACACGAACTTCGAGGAGCTCTGCGAGATCCTCGCGACGTACGACGTCACGTACTCGCTCGGCGACGGTCTGCGCCCCGGCTCGATCGCGGACGCCAACGACGCGGCGCAGTTCGCGGAGCTGAAGACGCTCGGCGAGCTCAACACGATCGCCAAGCGCCACAACGTGCAGACGATGATCGAGGGCCCGGGCCATGTCCCGATGCACAAGATCAAGGAGAACATCGACCTCCAGCAGGAGATCTGCGAGGAGGCGCCGTTCTACACCCTCGGCCCGCTGACCACGGACGTCGCGCCGGCGTACGACCACATCACCTCGGGCATCGGCGCCGCGATGATCGCCTGGTGGGGCACCGCGATGCTCTGCTACGTCACGCCCAAGGAGCACCTGGGCCTGCCCAACCGCGACGACGTGAAGACCGGTGTCATCACGTACAAGATCGCGGCGCACGCGGCCGACCTGGCCAAGGGGCACCCGGGGGCGCAGGAGTGGGACGACGCGCTGTCGGACGCGCGCTTCGAGTTCCGCTGGGAGGACCAGTTCAACCTGGCGCTCGACCCGGACACGGCGCGTGAGTTCCACGACGAGACGCTGCCGGCGGAGCCCGCGAAGACCGCGCACTTCTGCTCGATGTGCGGTCCGAAGTTCTGCTCGATGAAGATCTCGCAGGACATCCGGCGCGAGCACGGCGGCGACCTCCAGTCCGAGGAGATCCAGGCCGGGATGGCGGAGAAGTCCAAGGAGTTCGCGGCCGCCGGCAACCGCGTGTACCTCCCGCTGGCGGAGTAGCCGCATCGGTACGTACGGGGCGGGTACGGACCGCACGGCCACGGGGGGTCGTGCGGGGCGTGCCCGCCGTGGCGTTCCCCGGATCACTCCGGCCGGTGCTCCGGGGGGCCGAACTCCGGGCTCGTGAAGTCCGGGCTGCTGAACCTGGGACGGCTGCCCGAGGCTCCCTCGCTCGGACTCGAGAAGTCCGGTCCGCTGTAGCCGATCTTCGGTATGCGGTCCTTACGCTCCGAGGGCTGCGGCGGCAGGGGCGGGGCCGGGTGTGCGGCGGGGTCGGCCAGGGCCTCCCGCAGGAACGGCAGGATGCCGCGTTCCAGCAGGGCGCGGCGCCAGGCGTCGCGGGCCCGGGACAGTTCGTCGTCCGGTTCACCGCCGGCCCCGGGGCCCGCGGCCACTTCGGTGGAGCGGTTGCGCAGCGCCGTCACAAGGAGGCCGACGGCCGCGCAGAGCAGCCCGGCTGCGGCGACGGCGCCGAAGAACCAGGCCGCCGTCAGCAGCGTGTCGGCGAACACGAGTGTGGGTGCCAGCACCTTCAGAACGGCCCCGACCAGCAGGAATATCACCGCTGCTGTGCCCGAGAGCACCGGTGCGAGGACCGTGAGGACCGCGACGATGCCCGCGCCGGGGCCCGTGCTCGCTCCGCCGTCCCCTTCCGCCACGAGAACGGCGTCCATCACACTCGTACCGCCTGTCGCACGGCCTTCCGCGCGGACCTTGACGAAGTGGTCGTACTCCACCGCGGCGGCCGCGGTGATCAGCGCCGTCGCGCTCATGGCCATCGAGCGCAGCTGTTCGGACGTGAGCCGTTTCCCGACCTCGGCGAGATCCGGACGGTCGTGCGCGTTTCGCAGTGCGTCGCCGAGGATGCGCTCGTACTCGGCGCGGTCCTCGGTCAGCAGGTGCGGAGCCACGTTCATGTGCATCCCCCGATGCTCCGTAAGGCCTGGTTGACCGTGGGAAACGGGCAGTTGGGCGGAAACGGAGGAGAGCCTGCTACGGATGATCCGATGGTATTGCGGTTACGGCACAGGGTGACAGGGGGTTTCCCGAAATCGACTTCCCCGGATGCGCACGGTTATGCGTCAGCCATGCAGGGGGAGTTGGACGACCAGCAGCTTTCCGGCCATGGTCACACCGCCGTCCATGGCGATCGCCAGACCGTCCGCGTACACATGCGGACCGTCGACGACCGGACCCGATCCGTCCTCGCCGTCTTCCGTTCCGACCTGCCCGAGGAGGTACGGGATGGGGCTGTGGCCGTGCACGACCCGGCGGCCGCCGTAGGTGCCGAGCAGCTCCTGGACGGCTTGCGGGCCCGCGTCGTCGCGGAACGCGAAGCGCTTGGTGAACTTCCGGAACAGGTCCCAGACCTCGTCGGCGTCGTTCCGGTTGATGATCTCGTGGACGGTCTCGTTGACGTCCTCGATGGTGCTGCCGTACTCGAGATAGGCGGTGGTGTCGGAGTGCATCAGGAGGTGCCCGTCCTCCTCCACCACGGCGTCGAGTCGGGACATCCACTGGAGGTGGACGTCCTGGAGGCGGTCCATGTCGTGCTTCTGGCCGCCGTTGAGCAGCCAGGCGGCCTGGAAGGTGGCGGTGCCGGCGCCGGAGTTGACCGGAGTGTCGGCGAAGCGCTTGGCGCCGATCAGGAGCAGCTCGTGGTTGCCCATCAGGGCCTTGCAGTAGCCGCCGGCGGCCGCGGCCTCCGCGGACAGGCGCATGACGAGATCGATGACGCCGATGCCGTCGGGACCGCGGTCGGTGAAGTCGCCGAGGAACCAGAGGCGGGCGTTCCCGGCGGACCAGGCGCCGTTCTCGTCGATGAGGCCCTGGGCGCGGAGGGCGGCGACGAGCTCGTCGAGATAGCCGTGGACGTCGCCGACGACGTAGAGCGGGCCGGGGCCCTCGGCGGCCGAGGCGGGCACGGGGGCCGGCTCCGGGTCGACTCGGACCTGCACGGTGTCACCCCTATTGATGACCGGGAGATCGCGCTCGGTGGGGGTGTAGCCGTCGGGCATGGCTTCGTCGGGGAAGGCGTTCCCGGGGTGGCCGGTCGCGACGGCGACGATGGAGGACATGCCGCCGGCGAGGGGGAGATGGAGCGTGGGGGCGAGCGGCCCGACGGGTGCGACCGGTTCGTGGACGGTGCGCGGGTCGAGGTGGGCGCCGTGCGCGACCGGGGCGTCGGGTTCGAGGAGAGCGACGGGCTCGGGGAAGGCGACGGGCTCAGGGAAGGCGACAGGCTCGGGAGAGGAGCCGGGTTCGGGGAGCGCGCCGTGGTCGGGGAACGCGGTGGGCTCGGGATAGGCGCCGGTCGGACCGGTCTGTGTCCCGGTGGGGGGCTCGGTGGCGTTGCCCTGCACGGGCACGCGGGCGTACGGCGGTACGCGGAAGTCACGCAATGTCGCCGTGCGCACCACGGGTTCCTGCCCGGCCCCCTGAGTCATCGACCCCTCCACCACCGTCGCGATGCCCTGTACATCGCGGACCGGCCTGGTCGGGGTGGTCCGCGGTGTCGTGCGCCCATCATAGGAATGAGGGTCCGCCTGTGTGACGCACCAGGGGTGGTGAATCCGGGTCCACTCCGGGTTCACCGGTTGTTTCGCCCGAATTGAGAAGGTCCAGGCCAGGGTCGGGACCGGGCTGGGCTGGGTTTGCGCCCTGCCCGGCCCGGAATCCGGCCGGTACTGATCGTTCGCTAGTCCTTCGAGGGTGACCGGGGCGGGCTGACCGTCGTACGCGGCGAACGCCTCTGGGAGGACGTCCGGACGATGAGCTCGGTCGGTATGACCTGCTCGACCGGTCCGTCGGTGTCGATCCCCTCGATGGCGTCGATGAGGAGCTGGACGACGGCCGTGCCGATCCTTCGGGGTTTGAGCGAGAGGGTCGTGATGGGCGGTTCGGTGTTGGCGTAGACGGTCGACTCGCTGCAGCAGACCAGCAGCAGATCGTCCGGGACGCGCAGTCCGTAGCGGCGGGCCGCCGCCAGCAGATCGGTTCCGTTGGGGTCGAAGAGTCCGTAGACGGCGTCGGGTCGGTCGGGGCGGGCGAGCAGCCGGTCGGCCGCGACGGCGCCCGCGCACGGGTCGTGCGCCGGATAGGCCTCGTAGACGGGGTCCTGTCCGACCCGCTCGCACCAGTTCAGGTACGCGGTGGTGGACAGGCGGGTGTACGTGTCGGTGGTGGTGCCGGTGAGCAGGCCGATCCGGCGGGCGCCGGCGTCGGCGAGGTGGTCGAGGAGGTCGAGGACGGCGGCTTCGTGGTCGTTGTCGACCCAGGCGGTCACCGGGAGCGTGCCGGCGGGGCGTCCGTCGGAGACGACGGGGAGGCCCTGGCGGACGAGTTCGGTGACGACCGGGTCGTGGTCGGAGGGGTCGATGACGACGGTGCCGTCGAGGGCGACGTTCGACCAGACGTCATGGCGGGATGTGGCGGGCAGGATGACCAGGGCGTAGCCGCGCGCGAGCGCGGCCGATGTGGCTGCTCTGGCCATCTCCGCGAAGTACGCGAATTCGGTGAAGGTGAAAGGTTCATCCCCGTAGGTCGTCACGGTCAGGCCGATGAGGCCCGATTTGCCGGTACGGAGCGTGCGGGCCGCCGCGGATGGGCGATAGCCCAGCCGGTCGGCGACCTCGCGGACGTGGCGGCGGGTGGCGTCCGGGAGCCGGCCCTTGCCGTTGAGCGCGTCGGAGACAGTCGTGATGGAGACCCCGGCGGCGGCGGCCACGTCCCGGATGCCCGCTCGTCCCTGCCGGCTTCCCCGGGTCTGTGCCCGGCTCACCTGGTGCTTCCCTGCTGCTGTCATGGCGAGCCGATAGTAGGGCGAGGGCGGGTGGTTGGGCCGGTCGCATATTCACTCGTTGACAGGCACGTTTCTGCATGATCAAAAAGCACCAAGTGCCTGGGAAAGTAAGGGAGTTAAGGCCCCTCGGGTGTGATCTACGGTTGTCGAAACGCATGGGCCTGCCACAGAGCCGATGTCTCGAAGAGGTCTCAACTCACCTCTACGGGGGATGCGCGCCACGGCGCCCGCCACCGGCGCGCGCCACCCACGGCTGCGCTCCCCCCGTTGTCCACAGCTTGTCCGACCCGTTGTCCACAGCCCATTCGCAGCGGAGGCGAATCCTCATAAGGTGAGGAGTATTGGTGGTACGGACGGTCGAGGAGGACCAGAGTGAGCTCAGTGAGCGAGACCGGCGGGACGAGCGCGGGCGGCCCGAAGCTGCGCGCCGTGCTGGACGGCGTCCCCACGTACAAGCCGGGCAAGCCGGCCGCCGCGGGCGGTCCGGTCGCCTTCAAGCTGTCCTCCAACGAGAACCCGTATCCGCCGCTGCCGGGCGTGATGGAGAGCGCGCTGGCCGCGGCCTCGAACTTCAACCGGTACCCGGACATGGCCTGCACCGGCCTGATGGCGGAGCTCGCCGACCGGTTCGGCGTCCCCGTCTCGCACCTGGCCACCGGCACCGGCTCGGTCGGTGTCGCGCAGTCGCTGCTCCAGGCCACCTCGGGCCCGGGCGACGAGGTCATCTACGCCTGGCGGTCCTTCGAGGCGTACCCGATCATCACGCAGATCAGCGGGGCGACCTCGGTGCAGGTGCCGCTGACCGACGGCGAGGTGCACGACCTCGACGCGATGGCCGCGGCGATCACCGACCGGACCCGGCTGATCTTCGTCTGCAATCCGAACAACCCCACGGGCACGGCGGTGCGCCGGGCCGAGCTGGAGCGGTTCCTGGACCGGGTGCCCTCCGACGTCCTGGTGGTGATCGACGAGGCGTACCGCGAGTTCGTCCGCGACGCCGACATCCCGGACGGCATCGAGCTCTACCGCGACCGGCCGAACGTCGCGGTGCTGCGGACGTTCTCCAAGGCGTACGGCCTGGCCGGGCTGCGGGTCGGTTTCGCGATCGCCCACGAGCCGGTCGCGGCGGCGCTGCGCAAGACGGCGGTGCCGTTCGGTGTGAGCCAGCTGGCGCAGGACGCGGCGGTCGCCTCGCTGCAGGCCGAGGACGAACTGCTGGGGCGGGTCGGCTCGTTGGTGGCCGAGCGCGAGCGGGTCCGCGCGGGGCTCGTGGCTCAGGGCTGGACCGTGCCGGACACCCAGGCGAACTTCGTCTGGCTGCGGCTCGGTGAGCGGACGATGGACTTCGCGGCGGAGTGCGAGCGGCACGGCGTGGTGGTGCGGCCGTTCGCGGGTGAGGGCGTGCGCGTCACGATCGGTGAGTGCGAGGCGAACGACCTGTTCCTGAAGACGACGGAGGGCTTCCGCAAGGAGGGCTGATCAGCCCGGTGGGAGTGGGTCGGGGGCGGCCGGTCAGCCCTCGACGCGCTCGACGCGGATCGGGTCGCCGTCCCTGACGGTGGCCAGGACCCGAGGGTCGCCGTCGAGCGAGCCCAGGAGGTTGCAGGGGCTCGCGAGCCGGCATTCGGAGCCCCGGGAGATCGGGGTGGGGCCGTAGGGGAGTGCGAGTGCGTCGCCCTCGGTCCAGAAGGCGACCGTGCCCGGCTCCACCACCTGCCGCGCGTCGGACTCGACCGCGGCGGAGACCGGAGTGTCGAAGTAGACCTCCTCGCCCCAGGTCCGGGCGGTGGACGAGATCGGGAGAGCCCCCACGAGCGCCTTGCTCGTGGGGGTTTCTTCGAGGGTGGCCGTGGTGTGCCCGGCAGGCCAGGAGATGCGGATCTGAAGGGTCATGCCCTGGATTCAACAATATGTTGAAGGTCCTGGGAAGGGGTGACCTTCGGTAGGGGTACCCCCGGTCTTACGTACGGATTTCGTATGAGCCATAATGCTTGTGAATGTGAACGCGTTCACAAGCGTGTCCCGTTCATCCCGGGATTGGTGGGATTAAAGGGGCAAACTGCCGATGCGACTACGGCGATGCAAGGAGAAGATGACGTGGACCTAGCTCTGGCGCCGGAGACTCTGGCGCGATGGCAGTTCGGCATCACCACCGTCTACCACTTTCTCTTCGTTCCTCTGACGATCTCCCTCGCCGCTCTCACCGCAGGTCTTCAGACCGCCTGGGTGCGTACGGAGAACGAGAAGTACCTCAAGGCGACGAAGTTCTGGGGCAAGCTCTTCCTGATCAACATCGCGATGGGTGTCGTCACCGGCATCGTCCAGGAGTTCCAGTTCGGCATGAACTGGTCCGACTACTCGCGCTTCGTCGGGGATGTCTTCGGTGCCCCGCTGGCCTTCGAGGCGCTGATCGCGTTCTTCTTCGAGTCGACGTTCATCGGGCTGTGGATCTTCGGCTGGGACAAGCTCCCCAAGAGGATCCACCTGGCCTGTATGTGGATGGTGTCGATCGGCACCATCCTCTCCGCGTACTTCATCCTGGCGGCCAACTCCTGGATGCAGCACCCCGTCGGCTACCGCATCAACGAGGAGCGGGGCCGGGCCGAGCTCACCGACTTCTGGCTGGTGCTCACCCAGAACACCGCCCTCACCCAGTTCTTCCACACCATGACGGCCGCGTTCCTGGTCGGCGGCGCGTTCATGGTCGGCATCTCCGCCTTCCACCTGGCGCGCAAGAAGCACATCCCGGTGATGCGGACCTCCCTGCGGCTCGGCCTGATCACGCTGATCATCGCCGGACTCGGCACGGCCATGAGCGGCGACCTGCTCGGCAAGGTCATGTTCAAGCAGCAGCCGATGAAGATGGCCGCCGCAGAGGCGCTCTGGGACGGCGAGGCGCCGGCGCCGTTCTCGATCTTCGCCTACGGCGATGTCGACCAGGGTCACAACAAGGTGGCCATAGAGATCCCCGGGCTGCTGTCCTTCCTCGCGAACGACGACTTCAGCTCGTACGTCCCGGGCATCAACGACATCAACAAGGCCGAGCAGGAGAAGTTCGGTCCCGGCGACTACCGGCCCAACATCCCCGTCGCCTACTGGGGCTTCCGCTGGATGATCGGCTTCGGCATGGCCTCGCTGACCATCGGCATGGTCGGCCTCTGGCTGACCCGCAAGAAGTTCATGCTGGCGCCGGGGATGCGGACCGGCGAGGACGAGGTGCCGAATCTGGTCCTGTTCAAGCGGAAGGCGCTCAGCCCCCGCCTGGCCAAGTGGTACTGGATCGTCGCCCTGTGGACCATGGCCTTCCCGCTGATCGCCAACTCCTGGGGCTGGATCTTCACCGAGATGGGCCGTCAGCCCTGGGTCGTCTACGGCGTGCTGCGCACCAGGGACGCGGTCTCCCCCGGCACCTCCCAGGCCGAGGTGCTGACGTCGATGATCGTCTTCACCCTGCTCTACGCCGTGCTCGCGGTGATCGAGGTCAAGCTGCTGGTCAAGTACGTCAAGGCCGGACCGCCCGAGCTCACCGAGGACGACCTCAACCCGCCCACCAAGATCGGCGGGGACCACCGTGACCCCGACCGGCCCATGGCCTTCTCGTACTGAGGCTGAGGAGATCGAGGCATGGAACTCCACAACGTCTGGTTCGTACTCATCGCGGTCCTCTGGATCGGCTACTTCTTCCTCGAGGGCTTCGACTTCGGGATCGGCGTCCTGACCAAGGTGCTCGCCCGTGGCCGCCCCGAGAAGCGCGTCCTGATCAACACCATCGGTCCCGTCTGGGACGGCAACGAGGTGTGGCTGCTCACCGCCGGCGGAGCGACCTTCGCCGCCTTCCCCGAGTGGTACGCGACGCTCTTCTCCGGCTTCTACCTGCCGCTGCTGATCATCCTGGTCTGTCTGATCGTCCGCGGTGTCGCCTTCGAGTACCGGGTGAAGCGACCCGAGGAGAGCTGGCAGCGCAACTGGGAGGAGGCCATCTTCTGGACCTCCCTGATCCCGGCCGTGCTCTGGGGCGTCGCCTTCGGCAACATCGTGCGCGGAGTGAAGATCGACGCGCAGAAGGAGTACGTCGGCAGCTTCGGTGACCTGCTCAACCCGTACGCGATCCTCGGCGGTCTGGTCACGCTCGCCCTCTTCACCTTCCACGGGGCGGTCTTCGCGGCCCTCAAGACCGTCGGCGACATTCGGGTCCGGGCGAGGTCGCTCGCGTTGAAGCTGGGTCTCGTCTCGGCCGTCCTCGGGCTCGGCTTCCTGAGCTGGACCCAGGTCGACAAGGGGGACGGCGGCAGCCTCGTCGCCATGATCGTCGCCGTGGTGGCACTGGTCGGTGCGATCGGGGCGATCAAGGTGGGGCGCGAGGGCTGGTCGTTCGCGCTCTCGGGCATCACGATCGCCGCGGTGATGGCGATGCTCTTCCTGACGCTCTTCCCCAACGTCATGCCGTCTTCACTCAACCCCGAGTGGAGTCTTACGGTGACGAACGCATCGTCGAGCCCGTACACGCTGAAGATCATGACGTGGTGTGCGGCGATCGCGACGCCCCTGGTGCTGCTCTACCAGAGCTGGACCTACTGGGTGTTCCGCAAGCGCATCGGCACGCAGCACCTCGCCGACGCTGCTCACTAAGAGGGCCGCCGCTCACCAAGAGGGAATGTTTCACGTGAAACCGATCGATCCGCGTCTGCTCCGGTACGCCCGGGCCACCCGTCTCTTTCTCACGGCAGTGGTGGTCCTCGGCCTGGCCGGGGCGGCGCTGGTCGTCGCCCAGGCGATGCTCATCGCCGAGGTGGTGGTGGGGGCCTTCCAGAAGGGCCTGTCGGTTTCCGACCTGACCACGCCGCTGCTGCTGCTCGCCGGAGTCGCGGCGGGGCGGGGGCTGGTCTCCTGGCTGACCGAGCTGGCCGCCCATCGGGCGAGCGCGGCGGTCAAGTCCGAACTCCGCGGCCGACTGCTGGCGCAGGCGGCCGAGCTGGGGCCGGGATGGCTCAGTGGGCAGAAGGCCGGCTCGCTGGCCGCCCTCGCGACGCGAGGGGTGGACGCGCTCGACGACTACTTCTCGCGCTATCTGCCGCAGTTGGGGCTCGCGGTGGTGGTGCCCGTGGCGGTACTGGCGAGGATCGTCACCGAGGACTGGGTGTCGGCGGCGATCATCGTCGTGACCCTGCCGCTCATCCCCCTTTTCATGATCCTGATCGGCTGGTACACCCAGGCCCGGATGGACCGTCAGTGGAAGCTGCTGTCCCGGCTCTCGGGCCACTTCCTGGACGTGGTGGCCGGGCTGCCGACGCTCAAGGTGTTCGGACGGGCGAAGGCGCAGGCCGAGTCGATCCGCGCCATCACGTCGGAGTACCGGCAGGCGACGATGAAGACGCTGCGCATCGCGTTCCTTTCGTCCTTCGCCCTGGAGCTGCTGTCGACGCTGTCGGTGGCGCTGGTCGCGGTCGGTATCGGTATGCGGCTGGTCCACGGGGACCTCGACCTGTACACCGGACTGGTCATTCTGGTGCTGGCGCCCGAGGCATACCTCCCGATCCGGCAGGTGGGGGCGCAGTACCACGCGGCCGCGGAAGGGCTGGCAGCCGCGGAGGAGATCTTCGAGGTCCTTGAGGCCCCGGCGAGGGAGCGTGGGGCGGCAGCGGTGCCGTCGTCGCCGCGTATCGAGCTGGAGAACGTGACCGTGCGTCATGCGGGGCGCGCGGAGCCTTCGTTGGACGCGGCCTCGCTCGTCGTGGAGCCGGGCGAGGCGGTGGCGCTGGTGGGCCCGAGCGGGGTGGGCAAGTCGACGCTGCTCGATGTGGTGCTGGGGTTCGCGGCGCCTGAGGAGGGCGGCTCGATTCGGGTCGGGGGCGTGGAACTCGGCGCCCTGGACGTGGAGGAATGGCGGTCGCGGATCGCCTGGGTGCCGCAGCGGCCGCACTTCTTCGCGGGCACCATCGCCGAGAACGTCCGCCTGGCCCGGCCGGACGCCTCCGACGAGGCGGTGCGGGAGGCGCTGCGCGACGCCGGGGCCGATGTGTTCGTGGCGGGCCTCCCCGAGGGGGTCGAGACGCTGCTGGGTGAGGACGGCGTGGGCCTCTCCGCGGGGCAGCGGCAACGCCTCGCCCTGGCCCGCGCGTTCCTCGCCGACCGGCCGTTGCTGCTTCTGGACGAGCCCACGGCGGCGCTGGACGGCGAGACGGAGGCGGCCGTCGTCGACGCCGTCCGTCGTCTCGCGTCCGGCCGCACGGTGCTTCTGGTGGTCCACCGGCCGGCGCTGCTCGCGGTCGCGGACCGCGTGGTCGAGCTCCGGCGGACCACCGCCGTGGACGTGGTGGAGCCGGCCGGTGCCGACGAGACGCCGGAGGCGCCGGCGGCTCCCTCGGAGGCCAAGGCGACGGCCGTCGTGCCCGGTGAGGACGCGACGGAACCGGAGCCTTCGCAGACGGGCGCCGAGGCCGGCACCGGGCGTTCGGTCTTCGGGCGCGTCCGGGACATGGCGGGGGAACTCAAGGGCCGGATGGGGCTCGCCCTGCTGCTCGGGAGTCTGGCGCTGGGATCCGCCGTCGGGCTCATGGCGGTGTCCGGGTGGCTCATCTCGCGGGCGTCCGAACAGCCGCCCGTGCTGTATCTGATGGTGGCCGTCACGGCCACTCGGGCGTTCGGCATCGGGCGGGCGGTGTTCCGGTACGCCGAGCGGATCGTGTCCCACGACGCCGTGCTGCGGATGCTCGCCGAACTGCGGGTGTCGGTCTACCGCCGCCTGGAGCGCATCGCCCCCGCCGGGCTGGGCCGCACTCGCCGAGGCGACCTGCTCTCCCGGCTCGTCCAGGACGTCGACGCACTCCAGGACTACTGGCTGCGCTGGCTGCTGCCCGCCGGCGCCGCGCTCGTCGTGGGGGCCGGCTCCGTCGGCTTCACCGCCTGGCTGCTGCCCGAGGCCGGAGCCGTGCTCGCCGCGGGCCTGCTGGCGGCGGGAGTGGCCGTCCCGCTGCTGAGCGGCGCGCTCGCGCGCCGGGCCGAACGACGGCTCGCACCCGCCCGTGGAGCCCTGGCCGTCACGGTCCTCGACCTGCTGCGCGGCTGCGCCGAACTGACCGTCGCCGGAGCGCTGAAGGACCGTCTCTCGCGGGCCAGGGCCGCCGACCGTACGCTCACCTCCATCGCTTCCCGGCAGGCCGCCGCCACCGCGATCGGGGCCGGTCTGTCCGCGCTCGCCTGCGGAGTGACGGTCGCCGTCGCCGCGTTCGTCGGCGTCCAGGCCGTCCGCGACGGACGCCTCGACGGCGTGACGCTCGCCGTCGTCGTCCTCACCCCGCTCGCCGCCTTCGAGGCCGTCACCGGCCTCCCGCTGGCCGTCCAGTACCGCCAGCGCGTGAAGCGCAGCGCCGAGCGGGTGTACGAGGTGCTCGACGCCCCCGTTCCCGTACACGAGCCCGCGCGGCCCGCCGTACCCCCGCAGACTCCGTTCCCGCTGGAGCTCGCCGGCCTCTCCGCCCGCCACGCGGGGCAGGAGCGGGAGGCGCTCGGCGACTTCACGCTCACGCTGGAGGCCGGGCGCAGGGTCGCCGTCGTCGGGGCCTCCGGATCGGGCAAGACCACCCTCGCCCAGGTGCTGCTGCGCTTCCTGGACGCCGACACCGGCTCGTACCGGCTCGGCGGGGTGGCGGCGGCAGAACTCGACGGAGACGACGTCCGGCGCTTCGTCGGCCTCTGCGCCCAGGACGCCCATACCTTCGACAGCACCATCCGGGAGAACCTGCGTCTGGCGCGTACCGGCGCCGACGACGAGGAACTGCGGGCCGCCCTCGGCCGGGCCAGGATCCTCGACTGGGTGGACGGGCTGCCGGACGGCCTCGACACGCAGGTCGGCGAGCACGGCTCACGGCTCTCCGGCGGTCAGCGGCAGCGCCTCGCGCTCGCCCGGGCGCTCCTCGCCGACTTCCCCGTCCTCGTCCTCGACGAGCCGGCCGAGCACCTCGACCTGGCCACGGCGGACGCGCTCACCGACGACCTGCTGCGGGCCACCGAGGGCCGTACCACCGTCCTGATCACCCACCGGCTGCGCGGCCTCGAAGCTGTCGACGAGGTGGTGGTCCTGGACGAGGGCCGGACCGTGCAGCGAGGGCCGTACGCGGAGCTGGCGCGGGCCGAAGGCCCCTTGCGCCGGATGCTGGAGCAGGAGCGGGAGGCCGATCTCCTGGTCGCCGCGGGGAGAAGCACGGGGCGCCCGACTTTTCTCGCCAAATAGGACTTACTAGGCTCAAGGTCATGACCGCCGCCGTGCCCGATGACCCGGACCCCCTGGAAGCCGCCACCCAGGCCACCCGTAGCCTCCAAGGTCTGTCGACCGAGCTCACGGCACGGGTGCCGCAGCTCCTCGAGGCGATGCGCTCGGTCGGCACCGGGCTCGAACTGCACTCGACGCTCGACCGGATCTGCGAGACCGCGGCCGAACTCGCCGACGCCCGCTACGCCGCGATCGGCGTCGTCGACGAGGAGGGCGAGGGGCTCTCGGACTTCGTCACCTTCGGCGTCGACGACGAGGTCGCCCGCCGGATCGGGCGGCGCCCGGACGGGCACGCGGGGCTGCTCGGTGCGCTGATCCGCGAGCCCGCGACGATCCGGCTGGCGGATCTGTCCAAGGACCCGCGCGCCGCGGGATTCCCGCCGGGGCACCCTCCGATGCGGACCTTCCTCGGGGTCCCGATCCGGGTCCAGGGGGAGATCTTCGGCAACCTCTACCTCGCCGAGAAGAACGGTGGCGGCGAGTTCAACGACTACGACCTCCACATGGTCCGGGTCCTCGCCACCGAGGCCGGGATCGCCATCGGCAACGCCCGCCTCTACGAGGCCGCCCGGCAGCGCGAGCGCTGGATCGACGGCTCGGTCGCGGTCACCACCGCCCTGCTCTCCGGCGGTGACGCGGACGACGCCCTCGCGGTGGTCGCCGAACAGGCCCGCAGGCTCGCCGACGCGGCCGCCGGGATCGTGCTGCTGCCCGCCCAGGACGGCGGCCTGGAGATCGTCGCCGTCTCCGCCGACCGGCCGAGCAGCTCGCTGGGTGTGGTGATCCCGCCGGAGAGCCCTGTGGTGGAGCAGCTGCTGGCCGGCGAGGCGGTCTTCGTGGACGACGCCTCCGGGGATCCGCGCATGATCAGCCGTCTGGCGTCCCAGTACGGACCGAGCATGCTGCTGCCCCTGCACAGCGGAGGCAAGGTGCTCGGCGCGCTCGCCATGCCCCGGATGCGGGGCGGCCGGCCCTTCACCGAGGCGGAGCGGACCCTGGCCACGCAGTTCGCCTCCCAGGCGGCGCTCGCGCTGATGATGGCCGACGCGCAGCGCGACCGGGAGCGGCTGGCCGTCTACGAGGACCGCGACCGGATCGCCCGTGACCTGCACGACCTCGTCATCCAGCGGCTGTTCGCCACCGGGATGATGCTGGAGAGCGCGCAGCGCAAGTCGATCGTGCCCGCGGTGCGCGAGGGTGTCGGCAAGGCCGTGGACGAGCTGGACGTGACGATCCAGGAGATCCGGACCGCGATCTTCGCGCTGCAGCAGGGACCCGCCGAGGCGCCGTCCGGGCTGCGCACCCGCGTGCTGCGGGAGATCAACATGGCGGCCGTGCCGCTGGGCTTCAAGCCCGCGCACCGGTTCCTGGGCGCGATCGACTCGACGGTCGGCGACCTCGCCGGCAAGAACCTCATCGCCGCCCTGCGCGAGGCCCTCTCCAACGCCTTCCGGCATGCGGAGGCCACCCGGATCGAGGTCGTCGTCGACGCGGGCGCCGAACTCCCCGACGGCACCGCCGGGGTCCGGCTCTCGGTCGCTGACGACGGCGTCGGCATCCCGGAGGGCGGCCGGCGCAGCGGACTGCGCAACCTGGCGCGGCGCGCGGAGTCGCTGGGCGGGTCGAGCTGGTGCGGTCCGGGGATCGGGGAGGACGGCGGGGGTACGACGGTGGTGTGGCAGGCCCCGCTCTAGGGGGTGTCTTGTCGATCAGGCCGGGCTCGCGGCGCCTGGCACCGCGCCTCGCCGCGTTGTCGTCGGTCGGCATGGTCCCCCGTAGCCCTTCGGGCACGGGAGGTGCCCCCACCGCCATGCCTCCCTCCTCCGCCTTGCGATCCACGGCACCAGACCCCGCTCCCTGCTCCAGCCTTGTCGACAAGACACCCCCTAGTCCCGGGGGTCGTCGAGGGTGCCGGCGAGGATCCGTTCGATGACGACGGCCACGCCGTCCTCGTTGTTGGCGACGGTACGGCCGGAGGCGGCGGCGATCACGTCCGGGTGGGCGTTGCCCATGGCGTAGGAGCGGCCGGCCCAGCTGAGCATCTCGATGTCGTTGGGCATGTCGCCGAAGGCGACGACCTCGTCGGCGGAGATGCCGCGCTCGGCGCAGCAGAGGGCCAGGGTGGACGCCTTGGAGACGCCGAGGCCGCTGACCTCCAGGAGCGCGGTGGGGCTGGAGCGGGTGAACGAGGCCAGCTCGCCGGCGGCCGCGCGGGCGGTCGCCAGGAAGGCGTCGGGGTCGAGTTCCGGGTGCTGGGCGAGCAGCTTGAGCACCGGGGCCGCGGCGCCGGGCGCCTCCTCGAAGAGGAGCTTCTCGGCGACCGCGACGGTCGCGCCCGGGTCGAGGAAGAAGGGCGGGTACAGGGGCTCGTAGTGAATGCCGGTGGTGAGCTCGACGGCGAACGAGGTGCCCGGGGCGGCGGCGCGCAGCGTGGTCACGACGTCGAGTGCGACGCTCCGCTCCAGCGGCCGTACGTTCAGGAAGGCGCCGCCCGCGTGCAGATCGACGACGGCCGCGCCGTTGGCGCAGATGGCGAGTCCGTGCCCGTGGACATGGTCGCTGACGACGTCCATCCAGCGGGCGGGCCGCCCGGTGACGAAGAAGACCTCGATTCCGGCCCGCTCGGCGGCGGCGAGCGCCGCGACCGTCCGCTCCGAGAGGGACTTGTCGTCACGCAACAGGGTGCCGTCGAGGTCGGTGGCGATCAGCCGGGGGGCCGGGGCGGCGGGGCGCGGGGAGTGGGGTGAGGTCACCGATCCATTCTTCCGCACCACGTGCACGGGCGTGCGAGGGGGCGCACATCTGAGAGGGCTGTTTCCGTCGGCTCTCGTCGCGCTCGAAGACCTCGGCCACGGCCCTGCGCTTGGTTCGGCGTGTCCTGGGGCTGCGGTGGCCGGTCCCCGGCTGCCGGGTGGAGCCGAGGCGTTCCGGCGGCGCTGGGGATCTTCCGATGTCCGTCCCGGTGTGGTGGGAGGGGGCGGCGGGGCGGTCGTACGCTCGTGGGTATGACCTTGCGCCTGAGCACTGTGATCCTTCCCGTCCATCGCTGGCACGAGGGTGGCCGTGACCGTTGGCAGCGAGCCGAGGAGCTGGGCTTTCATGCTGCGTACACCTATGACCACCTGTCCTGGCGGACCTTCCGCGACGGGCCCTGGTTCGGTGCCCTGCCGACGCTCACGGCGGCCGCTACGGCCACCGAGCGGCTGCGTCTGGGAACCCTGGTGACGTCGCCGAACTTCCGGCACCCGGTGACGCTCGCCAAGGAGCTGATCTCCCTGGACGACATCTCGGGCGGCCGGATCACGCTCGGCATCGGCGCGGGCGGCAACGGTTTCGACGCCACCGCGCTCGGCCAGGAGGCCTGGTCGCCCAAGGAGCGGGCGGACCGGTTCGGCGAGTTCCTGCCACTGCTCGACCGGCTGCTCACCGAGGGGGCCGTCTCGCAGCGGGGCACGTTCTACTCGGCCGAGGAGGCCCGGAACATCCCCGGTTGTGTGCAGCGCCCGCGGCTGCCGTTCGCCGTCGCCGCGACCGGGCCGCGCGGGCTGAAGCTCGCCGCGCGCCACGGGCAGGCGTGGGTGACGACCGGGGATCCGAAGCTGTACGAGGAGGGCACGCCGGAGCAGTCGGTCGAGGCCATTCGCGGCCAGGTCGAGAAGCTCGGCAAGGCGTGCGCGGAGATCGGCCGGGACGTGGCCGAGTTGGACAAGGTGCTGCTCACCGGGTTCACCCCGGACCGGAGCCGCCCGCTGGAGTCCGTGGACGCCTTCGTGGACTTCGCGGGCACCCACCGGGACCTCGGCTTCACCGAGATCGTGATCCACTGGCCGATCCCCGACTCCGACTTCGCCGCCGACCAGGCCGTCTTCGAGAAGATCGCCACCGAGGCCGTCGCCCAGTTGGGCTGAGCGCGACCGAACCGGCCGCCCGCGCGGGGTTCAGCGGGCCTGACGGCTCATCCACGGGCTGAGCATGCCCTGCAGGACGAGCTCCTTGTACGTCTCGTCGCCGGGCAGGGGGACGACCAGCCACCAGCCCGGCGGGAAGAACTTGCCCTTCACATGGGCGAGCCCGCCGTGGACGGAGCGCAGGAAGGCGGGGACGGAGTCGCGGGGGACGTCCTCGAACTCCACGCCGTCGACGGTGATCTTCGCGTCGTCCTCGGCGAAGAGCTGGACGCTGACCGCGGGCGAGCCGCCGAGCTCGACGAAGGCCTCGTGCGGGAGGGAACCGTCCGGATCGAGGACGGTGAAGGCACCGGCGGAGGTGCGGCGGGAGATCTCGTCCGCACCGATGTCGTCGGTGACGGTCATCTCCAGGCCGTACTCGCGGGCGATCTCACGGATCGCCGCCACGGCCGACTCGGTGGTGGGCAGATGCGGGTGTCCCATGGGAACGATCATGCCCCAGCGCCCTTGCGAACGCCTCGGCCGTGAGGCCGAGATCTCAGCCGGGGAAGCGGAGGAACTTCGGCGGGACGGCGTCGGTCAGCCAGACCCCGTTGGCGCTGACGTGGAAGACGTACCCGGCCCGGTGCATCGCGCCGGAGTCCACGCTGAGGATCACCGGGCGGCCACGCCGAGCGCCGACCCGGGTCGCGGTCTCGCGGTCGAAGGAGAGATGGACATGGTGACGGGCCATCGGCCGCAGGCCCTCGGCCCGGATGGCGTCCAGGTGGGAGGCGACCGTACCGTGGTAGAGGTACGCGGGCGGTTCGGCGGGCGGAAGGTCCAGGTCCACGGTGACGGTGTGGCCCTGGCTGGCCCGGATCCGCGTGCCTTCGATCGCGAAGCGCTTCTTGTCGTTGGCGGCGACGACATGGTCCAGCTCGGCGCGGCTGATCGGGAAGCCGTGCTCGGCCGCTGCCCGCAGGAGGGCGTCGATCTCGGTCCAGCCGTTCGCGTCGAGGACCAGTCCGATCCGCTCGGGCTGATGGCGCAGGTGTTTCGAGAGGTACTTCGACACTTTCACGGTGCGTCGCTCGTCACCGGATCGGTCGTGGGGTCCTCCGCTGGATCTGTTCATGGCGTCAGGATGCCGGAGGGCCGCTCGGCGGACCATTGAATTGCAGCACGGATGTTTGATCCACAGCCAAGTAGAGTTATCCACAGGGGAGTTGGCGATTCTGTGGACAACAGACCTTCCTTTCCAGCGTGATTGGGCTATTCACCCCTCACTCAAGGGATTTGCGGCAAGTGCATCCAATGTCCTTGTCTGCACCTCGCGTTCCGCTGCCGCCGCTATGAAGGCCGAAACGTTCTCCGCGCCAACGAGCCGCTGAACGGACCGGATCGTCCCCGCCGGCAGCGCCACCGGACGCGGTTCCTCGTCCCGCACCGGCGGCGGATCGGCCGACAGGTGGTGCTGCAGATGCCGCGTGGCGAACAGCCGCATCGCGCGCGCGAGTTCGGCGTCGACCGTCTGCTGGGCGAGCGGCCGGAGCCGGCGCACCATCGTCGCCGCCTCGGCCGCGTCTGCGTCCGTCGGGGGCCGGTGCTCCAGATAACGCGCGAAGACGTGCTCGGTGGTGAACTCCAGGAAGCGCGAGGCGATGTGCTCGACCTGGACGCGAAGCTCCCGCAGATGGCCGGAGATTGCCGTGAGCGGGACGCCCGCCTCGTACAACTCGGCTGCCACCGCCAGCTCTTGGGGGCTCGGAACCAGGAACTCGTCGTCCCGGTCCGGGACCCGCTCCAGGACCCCGAGCTCGATCGCCTCCCGGATCGCGTCCTCGTCGGGCTTGCCGCCGAACGTGGCGTCGAGGTCCCCGCGGGAGATCCGGTCGGCCTTCTCGTCCGTCCACGGACCGTCGACCTCGGCGACCAGACCCAGCACGCCGCCCAGCCCGCGCCCCGCGTCCCACGCCTCCAGCAGCTCCTTGATGGAGGCCAGGGTGTAGCCGCGGTCCAGGAGATCGGCGATCTGCCGCAGCCGGGCCAGATGCGTGTCCCCGTACACATTGGACCTGCCCCGGCGCTCCGGCCGGGGCAGCAGACCGCGGTCCTGGTAGGCGCGTATCGTCCGGACCGTGGCACCGCTGTGGTGGGCCAGATCCTCGATCCGGTACTCCGCCGGGGCCGGCCGGCCGCCCCCGGACGGCAGCCCGGCCTGGCCCGAGGGCCCCGACGGCCCGGCCTGGCCCGACGGCCCGGGCTGCCCCGCCTGTGCTGACTGCTCCGACAAACCCGCTCCCACCCGCTTGCTCCGGCTACGAGGGATGGTACGACCGCCGGCTCAGGCCGGCGGCTCCAGCCGGGCTATCGCTCGCAGCGCCCTGGGGGCGAACCGGGACATGAAATGGGCGCCGCGTGCCTCCGGGGTGACGGGGACGACGGCCTGGTTGCGCACGACCGCCCGCAGGATCGCGTCCGCGACCTTCTCCGGCGGGTAGTTGCGCAGGCCGTAGAGGCGGGAGGCCTCCTTCTGGCGGCGCTTCTGCTCCTCCTCGCCGGCTCCTGCGAACCGGGCCGTCGCGGTGATGTTGGTGTTCACGATGCCGGGGCAGATCGCCGAGACCCCGATGCCCTGGCCGGCCAGTTCGGCGCGCAGGCACTCGCTCAGCATCAGCACCGCCGCCTTGGAGGTGCTGTACGCGGGCAGGGCGCGGGAGGGCTGGAAGGCCGCGGCGGAGGCGGTGTTGACGATGTGCCCGCCCTGGCCGCGCTCGGCCATCTGCCCGCCGAAGATCCGGCAGCCGTGGATGACGCCCCAGAGATTGACGTCGAGGACCTTCTTCCACTCCTCCGTGGTCGTCTCGAAGAACGATCCGGAGAGGCCGATGCCGGCGTTGTTGACCAGGACGTCGACGATTCCGTACTCGCTCGCCACCTTCGCGGCGAGCTTCTCCATGGCCTGCTCGTCGCTGACGTCGACGATCTCGCCCCAGGCCTCGGGCGCTCCGATCAGCCGTGACATCTCCGCCGTGCGCGCCGCGCCCTCGCCGTCCCGGTCGACGGCGACGACCCGCGCGCCCGCCTCGGCGAAGGCGAAGGCGGTGGCTCGGCCGATTCCGCTGGCGGCGCCGGTCACCAGGACCAGCCGGCCGCCGAACCGCTCGGCGTACACCGGGTCCGCCGGGCTCTCCGCGGCGGTCTTCGGGGCCTTGGTGGACGGATCCTCGTTCGCCCGGACGAATTCGCCGATCCACGACGCCAGCTGGTCGGGCCGGGTGCGGGGGATCCAGTGCTTGCCCGGCAGGGAGCGCCGGGTCAGATCCGGCACCCAGGTGGCGAGGTCGTCGTAGAGCCGCTCCGACAGGAAGGCGTCGCCGGTCGGAGTGATCAGCTGGACCGGCGCATGCGCGTAGGCGTCGGCGCGTGGACGGCTCAGCCGCGCCCGGACGTTGTCCCGGTAGAGCCAGGCTCCGTGCGCCGCGTCATTGGGCAGAGAGGGCGTCGGATAGTCGCCCGCCGGAACCTTCTCGACCCGCTCCAGCAGCTTCGGCCACCGCTTGCCGAGCGGTCCGCGCCAGGCGAGCTCGGGCAGGACGGGGGTGTGGAGCATGTACACGTACCAGGACTTGGCGCCCTGGCCGAGGAGCTGGCCGACCCTGCGCGGGGTGGGCCGGGACATCCGCTGCTTGATCCAGTGTCCGAAGTGGTCCAGCGACGGGCCCGACATCGAGGTGAAGGAGGCGATCCGGCCCTCGGTGCGCCGGACGGTCACGAACTCCCAGGACTGCACCGAGCCCCAGTCGTGCCCCACCAGGTGGACGGGCCGGTCCGGGCTGACCGCGTCGGCGACGGCCAGGAAGTCGTCCGTCAGCTTCTCCAGGGTGAACCCGCCGCGCAGCGGGGCGGGCGCAGTGGACCGGCCGTGGCCGCGGATGTCGTACAGCACCACGTGGAACCGCTCGGAGAGCCGGTGCGCGACCTCCGACCAGACCTCCTTGGAGTCCGGATAGCCGTGCACGAGCAGCACGGTCGGCCGGCTCTCGTCGCCCAGTTCGGCGACGCACAGCTCGATCCCGCCCGTACGGACCCAGCGCTCACGCGCCCCCTTCAGCCCGGCCATCACACGTCCCTCTCGTTCCAGCGCCGCACGTGCGGCAGATCGTCGTCCAGCCAGAACGCGCTCTGCTCGGGGTCCTTGGAGTCGGTGACGACCAGGATCTCCTCGAACTTCGCGCCCGTACCCCGGAAGCCGAGGTGCGGCTCGACCGCCCACAGCCCCGGCCGGGGCGGATGGTCGGAGAACTTGTACGGCGACCAGAGCGGCGACCAGCCGTCGCGGTGGCCGTGGATCGCGTCGCTCGCGAGCCCCTTGAGCGACTGGGTGCCGAAGCCGAAGAGCGTGGGCGACCAGCGGCGCTCCCGCACCCGGTCGATCTTGTGCGCGATCACGCCGAAGGGATACGCGCGGTGCCGGTTGGCATACCCCTGGCGGACCATGAGCCGGTCCACGTTCTCGTAGATCTCGCGCAGGGAGCGGCGCTCGCGCACCTCGCTCAGGATCAGCTCGCGGTGCGCCTTCAGATCGGCGAGCAGCTTGTCGTGCAGCGGGTTGAGTCCGAGGCAGCCGGAGTACCCGATGTCCGAGGTGTAGCCCTTGTACACCGGGGCCATGTCGAGGATGAACGGCATCCCGGCCTCGAGACGGCGGTTCGTGGGGAAGAACTGGAGCGGGATCTTGAAGTCGACGAACGCCGTACGGTCGCCGAACCAGGCGAAGGGCCGGTGGAACCAGTCCCGCACACCCCGCTCGTACAGCCAGTCCCGCTGCATCTTCGCGGCCTCGCGCTCGGTCACCCCCGGCTTGAGCTGGGCCGCGACGGCTTCCGCGCACTCGTAGGAGAGGCGCTGCACTTCCCTGAACCCCCGCAGCTCCGCGGTCAGTTCGCTTGTCACTGCTGAGGTCATGCCACCCGCCCGTCCGTGAGCGTATGCGTGCGCTACGCGGTCGTAACTTGACACTGATGAATGTGACAATGCTCAGAGGCTGCGTCAAGAGGTGTGCAGGACGCCTGTGGAAAACTCGGCGCGGGCGGGCGGCGAGCGACTTTGGTCTCGACTCCCCTACGGGTCCGTACACCTGGAGTCGGACAAGGAACGAGCCGTTGGGCTGACGACTGCTGTGGTGTACGCCACTACCGTCTATGGCGTGACTGTGATCGCCACCGAAAGCCTCAGCAAGCGGTTCCCCCGGGTGACCGCTCTCGACCGGCTCTCCCTGGACATCGGGCCCGGTGTGACCGGACTGGTGGGTGCCAACGGAGCCGGTAAGTCCACGATGATCAAAATCCTGCTCGGACTGTCCCCAGCAACGGAAGGCCGCGCCGAAGTGCTCGGCCTGGACGTCGCCACCTCCGGCGCCCAGATCCGTGAGCGCGTGGGATACATGCCCGAGCACGACTGCCTCCCGCCGGACGTCTCGGCGACCGAGCTCGTCGTCCACATGGCGCGGATGTCGGGCCTGCCCGCCACCGCCGCCCGTGAGCGGACGGCCGACACCCTGCGCCATGTCGGCCTGTACGAGGAGCGGTACCGCCCCATCGGCGGCTACTCGACCGGTATGAAGCAGCGGGTGAAGCTGGCCCAGGCGCTGGTCCACGACCCGCAGCTGGTCCTCCTCGACGAGCCCACCAACGGCCTCGACCCGGTGGGCCGCGACGAGATGCTCGGCCTGATCCGGAGGATCTGGACGGACTTCGGCATCTCGGTGCTCGTCACCTCCCACCTCCTCGGCGAGCTCGAGCGCACCTGCGACCACGTCGTCGTCATCGACGGCGGAAAGTTGCTGCGCTCCAGCTCCACCAGCGACTTCACGCAGATCACCACGACCCTCGCGGTCGAGGTCACCGACTCCGACACCCACCCCGACGGTGCCCAGGCCGTGCGCGCCGCGCTCGCCGCCGCGGGCGTCACCCTCCACGAGGGTGTCGAGGACGGGCTGCCCGGCGCCGGCCACATCCTCCTCGTGGAGGCCGAGGGCGAGGACACGTACGACCTCGTCCGCGACACCGTCGCCGACCTCGGCCTCGGACTCGTACGGATGGAGCAGCGGCGGCACCACATCGCCGAGGTCTTCCGCCCCGACGCCCAGCAGCAGGAGGAGGTGCCGGCGCGATGAGCTCCCAGGCCCCCGAGACCACACAGATCCACAACATCGGCTACCGCAACTACGACGGGCCGCGCCTCGGTCGCGCGTACGCACGCCGGTCGCTGTTCTCGCAGTCGCTGCGCGGAGCGTACGGACTGGGCCGCAGCGCCAAGTCCAAGGTGCTGCCGATGATCCTCTTCGCCGTGATGTGCGTTCCCGCGCTGATCATGGTGGCGGTGACGGTCGTCACCAAGGCGAACAAGCTGCCGCTCGACTACACGGGCTACGCGATCTACCTCCAGCTCGTGATCTGCATCTACCTGGCCGCCCAGGCACCCCAGTCCGTCTCACGCGACCTGCGGTTCAGGACGGTCCCGCTGTACTTCTCGCGCCCGATCGAGCGGATGGACTACGTCCTCGCCAAGTTCGGCGCGATGGCGTCCGCGCTCTTCGTCCTCACCGCCGCGCCGCTGGTGATCCTCTTCGTCGGGGCGCTGCTGGCGAAGCTGGACTTCGCCGACCAGGCCAAGGGCTTCGGCCAGGGGCTGGTCTCCGTGATGCTGCTGTCGCTGCTGTTCGGCGGAATCGGCCTGGTCATGGCCGCGCTCACCCCGCGACGCGGCTTCGGTGTCGCCGCCGTCATCGCGACGCTGGTGATCTCCTTCGGCGCGGTCTCCACGCTCCAGGGCATCGCCTACGGCACGGACAACGGCGACGCCATCAAGTGGATGGGCCTGTTCTCGCCGATCACGCTCATCGACGGCGTGCAGACCGCCTTCCTCGGAGCCACCACCAACTTCCCCGGAGGGGAAGGAGTGGGACCGGGCGCCGGAGTCGGCGTGGTGTACCTGCTGGTCGTCCTCGCGCTCATCGCCGGCTCGTACGGAGTCCTGATGCGCCGCTACCGAAAGGTCGGGCTGTGACAACGCTCAACATCGACCACGCCTCGCGGTGGTTCGGCAATGTCGTGGCCGTCAACGACGTCACCATGACCATCGGCCCGGGCGTCACCGGTCTCCTCGGCCCCAACGGCGCCGGGAAGTCCACTCTCATCAACATGATGGGCGGCTTCCTGGAGCCCTCCACGGGCGCCGTCACCCTCGACGGCGAGGCGATCTGGCGCAACGAGTCGGTCTACCGGCAGATCGGCGTCGTGCCCGAGCGGGAAGCGATGTACGACTTCCTCACCGGACGCGAGTTCGTCGTCGCCAACGCGGAGTTGCACGGCCTCGGGGACAAGGAGGCCCAGCGCGCGCTCGCCACCGTCGAGATGGAGTACGCGCAGGACCGCAAGATCGCCACGTACAGCAAGGGCATGCGGCAGCGCGTGAAGATGGCGTCCGCCCTCGTCCACGACCCGTCCGTGCTCCTGCTCGACGAGCCGTTCAACGGCATGGACCCGCGCCAGCGGATGCAGTTGATGGACCTGCTGCGCCGCATGGGCTCCGCGGGCCGCACGGTGCTCTTCTCCTCGCACATCCTGGAGGAGGTCGAGCAGCTCGCCTCGCACATCGAGGTGATCGTCGCCGGACGTCATGCCGCCTCCGGCGACTTCCGCAAGATCCGCCGGCTGATGACGGACCGGCCGCACCGCTATCTCGTACGGTCCAGCGACGACCGGGCGCTCGCGGCCGCGCTCATCGCCGACCCGTCCACGGCCGGCATCGAGGTCGATCTCGCCGAAGGCGCCCTGCGCATCCAGGCGGTGGACTTCGGTCGTTTCACGGAGCTGCTGCCCCGGGTCGCCCGGGAGCAGGGGATCCGGCTGCTGACGGTCTCGCCCTCGGACGAGTCCCTCGAATCGGTCTTCTCGTACCTCGTAGCGGCCTGAAAGGAGCCTGACCGATGTACAACCCCACAGTCGCCCGGCTCACCTACCGGGCCCTGCTCGGCCGCCGGCGGGCGCTGATCCTCTTCGCGCTGCCCGCCCTCCTGCTCGTGATCGCCGCCGCGGTACGGGCGTTCAACGGCGCCGACGACCAGGTCGCGGCCGACGTCCTCGGCGGTTTCGCGCTCGCCACGATGGTGCCGCTGATCGGCGTCATCGCGGGAACGGGCGCGATCGGCCCGGAGATCGACGACGGTTCGATCGTCTATCTGCTGTCCAAGCCGGTGAAGCGGCCCTCGATCATCTTCACCAAGCTGATCGTCGCGATCGCGGTGACGATGGTCTTCTCCGCGGTGCCGACCTTCATCGCCGGCATGATCCTCAACGGCAACGGCCAGCAGGTGGCGGTGGCGTACACCGTCGCGGCGCTGGTCGCCTCCATCGCGTACAGCGCGCTCTTCCTGCTGCTCGGCACGGTCAGCCGCCACGCGGTGGTCATCGGGCTGGTCTACGCGCTGGTCTGGGAGGCCCTGTTCGGCTCGCTGATCTCCGGGGCGAAGACCCTCAGCGTGCAGCAGTGGGCGCTCGCGGTCGCCCAGAAGGTGAGCGGCGAGGGCCTGGTCACCTCGGACGTCAGCCTGACGACGGCGGTGGTGCTGCTGATCGGCGTGACGGTCCTCGCGACCTGGTACGCGGGCCAGAAGCTGCGGACGCTGAAGCTGGCGGGCGAGGAGTAGAGGCGTGAAGCCGTAGCACGCGGGGCCGGGGGCCCCACGGGGGGCCGCCGGGCCGCCCCGCCGCGCCGGCGGCG